>NZ_JBSWXD010000054.1:0-38442 GCF_056160425.1 Micromonospora sp. ABR4_055 | reverse complement strand
CACCGAGCTCGACCTCGCCGATCGGCTTGGTGGTGCCGTCGGCCATCCGTACCCGGGTGTCCGGCGCGAAACTGTGCCGCACACAGCTGGCCGCCCCGTCGGCCCGACTGCCACCAGCCCGGGCGGCGTCGTCGGTGTGTTCGGCGGCTTCCCGGGTGGACCGGCTGGAGCCGCGGGACACCGCCCGGGACGCGTCGTCGGCCTTGCGGCTGACCGCCCGGCTGAACGACCGGGCCCCGGCGGCGGCCTTCGCGCCGACCCGGGCGCCGGCCTTGCCGACGCTCGTGCCGGCGAGCTTCTTCGCGCCGGTGGAGGCAGCCTTGCTCAATGCCTTGCCGGCGACCGGGCCCATCATCGGCAGGGCGGCGCCGAGACCACCGGCCAGGCCGCCGATCACCGCGTCCTGCAGCAGATCCATGCCGGTCTTGCCCTGCATCCCGCCGGTGACCAGGGCACCGGTGATGCCGCCGACCATGCCGCAGGCGACCACGCCGACACCGGTCCAGCCGATCGCGACCAGGCAGCCGGCCTCGACGACCATGCCGACGATCGCGCCGACGATCTCGGCCTTGTGTTCGACGATCCAGTCCCTGGCCGTACGGGCCCACTGGCCCACCTGTTCGGCGGCGGCTATCAGCGCCTCACCGGCCTTGATCAGATCCTGATAGTTCTGCTCCACCGTCTGCCTGATGACGTTGCCCGCCTCGACGAGCTGCTCCTGCGTCCACCTGTTGGCCGCCCCCAGGCCGTCGCCGACCCAGTCGGTGAAGTCTCCGAACCGGTCGCCGAACCAGTCGACGGCGCCGTGGTAGGCGTCCTCGATGTCTTCGTACCGGTCGCCGACCCAGTCGGTGAAGTCGTCCCACGACCTCGCGTACGGTTCTCCGACGTGGCCGGTGGGGTCGACCACCGTCAACGGGTTCCCGTCGCCGTACTGGTACCGGTTGGCCCGGACCGAGTCCGGCACCGGACCGACGGTCAGGCTGTCCCGGGCACCGAACTGTGCCGTCACCGGGTCGTACCAGCGGGCATGCATGTTGACCTGCCCGCTACGCACGTCGGTCCACTCCGACTGGTAGCCGAGGTCACCGAGCATGCCGCTGTCCGCGGTCACCTCACCCAACGGTGAGTACGTACGGCTGCCGGTCACCGTCGCCCCGGCCGGGTTCAGCTGGGCGACCACGTCACCGTGCAGATCCGTCCACACCAACCGGCGCGTGGTGTTGTGCCGCGCCCCGACCACACCACCACCCGGGTCCCGGGTGAAGAACGCGTTGGAACTGTCCCGGGCGAGGTGGTTACCGAGACCGGTGTACTCCCAGCCGTCCCGAAACGCCCGACCCAACCCGTCGTAGTCGAACACCCGCGCGTTACCACCCGCCGGGGTGTGCTCGACCGCCTGGTCGAACGCGTCCGACACCGTCGTCGCCGCACCGGCCGCGCTGCGGGTGCCCCGCGCCGTGTACTGGTAGCCGACACCGGTACTGTCCGAGATCAGCCGGTTACGGGCGTCGTACACGTAGTCGACATCACCGACCCCGGTCCGGTTCCCCGCCCTGTCGTAGCGGTAGCCGACGGTCGTGTTCCCGTCATCCCACGACGTCAACCGGTCCGCCAGGTCGTAGGTGTAGGTGTTGACCGTCGTGGACGAGCCACGGGTGACGGTCCTGCTGGTCTCGTTACCGTTGGCGTCCCAGCCGTACGTGATCGACGCGATCGTCGACCCACCCGACGACACCAGCCGGTCGCTGGTCAACCGGTGCAGATCGTCGTAGGCGAACACCCGCCGGTTCCCCGACGTCCCGAACGTCATCGACGACACCGCCGACATCTGGTCGTACGTGTAGCCGATGGCGGTGCCCATGTCGGCGTTATTCACCGACACAAGGCGGCCCGCACCGTCATACCCGTACTGCGTCGACCCCGCCGCGTCGTCGCGCGACTCCATCAACCCGTCCCCCGTATAGGTGAACGCCGCGTCCCCCGACGGACCCGTCACCGACAACGGCAACCCCCGGTCGTCGTACACGACCTGATTGGTTCCCCCCGGCGCGGAGAACTCCACCAGCCGACCCGCGGCGTCGTAGCCGTACGTCCGGTCCTTCGTCGTGGCCTCCGCACCGGAGCCGGACTGGCGGACCAGCCGGCCGGCGTCGTCGTAGACCAGGGTCCGCACCACCCCACCCGGCGCCCGCTGCGACACCGGCTGTCCGGCCACGTCGTACACCGTCGTGAACGTCCGGTCCGCCGCACTTGGGTACGCCGCCGTCGCCGGCTCGATCCGCGACTGCGGCAACCCCCACACGTTGTACGTCGACCGGAACGCCCGCCCCTCCCCATCGGTGAACCGGGTCGGATTCCCCGCCAGGTCGTAGCCGAACGACGACTCGATGACCGTGTCACCGTCCACCGGCTCCCGCTGCGTCCGCAGCAGGCCCGTCGCGTCGTAGCCGAACCGGGTCACGGTGCCCCGCGCGTCCGTCGCCGACACCACATTCCCCGCCAGGTCATACGACCAGGCCGCCGTCGCCAACGCCGCCCCACCGGACGCCCGGTGCGCCGCCGCCGACACCGGCCGCGACAACATGTCGTAACCCGTCGTCGTGTACGTACCGTCCGGATTGATTTCCTTCACCGGCCGACCCAGCCCGTCGTAGACGACACCGCGGGTCTGCCCCGCGCCGTCGACCACACCCGTCACCTCACCGGCCGCGTTGTACCCGTACCCGACCGTCACCCCCGCCGGCGACCGCACCGACGACAACCGACCCGCCGCGTCATAGCCCACCGTGCTGGTGTGCACCTGACCGGTCTGCCGCACCGCCTCACTCACACTCGTGACCCGACCCAGGAAGTCGTAACCACTACCGGCCACCGCACCCGTCGGATCCGTCGTCGCTAGCAGATTGCCCATCAGGTCGTAGCGCGCCGTCGTCGTGCCGTCGTCCGGCGCCACCTGGGTCACCACCCGACCCAACTGGTCATAGTCGAACTCCGTGACCCGGCCCAGCGGATCCGTCTGCGACACCACCTGACCGAGGCTGTCGTACACCGCCGACGCCACCGGCGTCACCGACGACGACCCATCCGGCGGCGTGTACGCCGGCAACCGGACCTCCACCGGCCGACCCACCCGATCCACCCCGAACGTCGTCACCGCACCGTTCGGATCCGACTCCGCAACCACCTCACCGAACGTGTTGTAACCAACCCGCTCCACCGGCCGGGCCGTCACCACCGGACCGTCCAACTCACCCGACTCCGCCTGCACCTGCGGACCCGTCGTCACCACCGGACGGTCCGCCTCGTCGTACTCCACGAACGTCGCCTGACCCAACGGATCCACCACCGACGTCGCCAGACCCGCCTCATCAACCACATAACTGGTCCGCGACACCCCCGCGTCCGCCACCGGCACCGTGCCCGCCATCACCCCGGCAACCCAGCCGGCGTCGTCCGGCACCCCCTGATACACCTGCAGATCAGAGATCGCCCCCTCGAGGCCCGAGCCGATCCGCACCCCGCCAGCCGCCACGCTGTGGAAGCTGCTGCCGGTGAAGTCGTCGACCTTCTCGCCGTCGAGGAACACAATCCACCGGCCGGCCTGCGGGTCCACGCCCACCGCCAGGTGCTGCCACTTGCCCGCCTGTGTCGAGCCCTGCCCGAAGGTGCGGCGGCGTTGTAGTACGCCGCCGCCTTTGAACACGAGTTGCTCGTTCGTCAGCGCCCGCCATGCGTCGTCGGTGTGGTCGTAGTTGAGCGCGAACGCCGGTGCGCCCCACCCGGACACGCTCGTCCGGGCGCGGCCGGGCATCGCCAGCACCGAGCCGGGCGCTCGCAGGTCGTCCAATCGCACCCAGACGGCGACCGTGTACGGCCGGGTGGTGTCCACCACCGGCGCATCGGTCGTGATCAACGACGACGAACCATCGAACGACGCGACCCGACCCCGCTCGGCATCCGACGCCCAGACCACGTCCGTGGCCGTACCCGGACTGTTCCCCGCCGAGTCGACCGCCGTCGTCCCACCCGCCTCGTCCAACCGCCACCGCGCCACCGGCGTCACCATCCGGTCCGCCGACAGGTAGCCCGTCTGCGACACCGGCCGGCCCGACACGTCATACGCATAATCGACGACCGACAACGCCTCCCCCGCAGCGTCCCGATCCACCCGCGACAACACCCGGTCGGCCGGCGACAACGCCACCTCGGTCACCCGCTCCAGGCCGCCCGGATCCAGCACACTCCGCACCTGCCGACCCGCAGCGTCGTAGGCGTACGCCGTCACCGTCGCACCGTTGCCGGTGACCTGCTCGACCAGGTTCCCCGCCGCGTCGTAACCGTTGCCCTCCAGCAGGAACGAACTGTCACCGTCGGTGCGGGTCACCGACGCGGTCCGCCCGTCGTCGGTGTACGTGTAACTCGTGACGTAGCCCATCGCGTCGGTGTTCGACGCCAACCGACCCGCCGGGTCGTACACGTTCGACTCCACCACCAGATCCACCGGAGGAGTCGGATCGTTCGGATCCCCGGTGAACCCCTTCACCGTCCGCGACAGCACATTGCCGTTGACGTCCACCTCGTAGGCGTTCACCACCCCGTCAGGATCGGTCTGCTCCACCAGGTGCCCGTACACGTCATAGCCGTAGCCGGTCACCGCGCCCTCGGCGTCCACCGACGCCGACCGACGACCATGCCCGTCGTACGACCAGGTACTGACCCGGGCCACATCCCCACCCGACGCGTCGCTGACCTGCTCCTCCACCAGGAACCCGTCCACGCTGTACGAGTAACGCGTCACCGCCCGATGCACCGCACCCGACACCCGGTCCGTCACCGCCGGACCCGTCCGCGTGACCACCCGACCCACCGAGTCGTACGTGTACGACGTCGTCCGCCCCTGCGGGTACGACGACGTCACCACCGTCTCCGTCAACGTCCGACCCAACCGGTCGTACGTGAACGTCGTCTCCGCCCCCGCCGCGTCCGACACCGTCGCCACGTCACCCGCCGAGGTGTACGTGACTGCCATCCACCCCTTCGACGGATCCAACACATTCCACGGCAGACCGGCCGGGGCGTACCCGCCGTCGACCGCAGGCACATCCGTTCCGTCGGTGTATTCGATCTCCGTCTCCCGGCCGAGCGGGTCCGTCACACTGCGCAGGTTGCCGGAGTTGTCATATATGTACGTCGTCAGGTAGGTATCGTCCTGGGCGCTCTGCGAGCCCGGCCCCCGCACGTGGGTCAGCCGGTCGCTCTTCGGGTGCGTCGGGTCGCTGCTGTACAAGGTGTAGGTGTAGTAGCTGCTGGAGCACTTGTCGGCGGCCTGGTCCTGGCAGGTCACCTCCTGGATGGTGTTGCCGCGCTCGTCCTGCACCGACCGGGTGACGATCCCGTTCGGGTCGTACACCAGACTCGTGAACCCACCCGTGTCATAGCCGTACAACGTCGTCTGACCCAACGCGTCGATCTGCGACACCTTCCGCCCCGACACCAGGTCGTACGAGTACGACACCTCGTTGCCGCCCGGGTCGGTCACCGACACGATCTTCACCGGGTTCGAGACCGTCGTCGTCTGCACGTGCTCCGCCGCCTCGTCGACCTGCACCGCACCCGGCGGCAACACCTCAACCGGCAACCCACCCGCCGCCGTCTCCGACAACCGGGCTTCGGCAGCTCCGTCACCAGCCGCGGTCACCACCAACGGCACCGCCCGACCCACCGACTGGTAGTGCGACGCCACCTCGTCCGCGCTCAACGTCCGGTCGTAGAGCGCGACCTCCGCCAACGAACCCTCGTAGTACGCCGTCGAGTCCGAGGGCAGCCCCGACCAACCGTTGCCCGTGTACCCCGCACCCAGATACCCGTGGCTGAGCCTCTCGACCCCGCCGGCCAGAGAGCCGGTGCTGGACTGCACCCGCACACCGTCCAGGTACAACGCCTGGACGGTGTCATCGTCGGCGGCGGTCTTGGTCAGCACCGCGTGGTGCCACTTGCCGTCGTTGACCGGCGCCGCCGACACCAACGCCAACGCCCACCACTGATTGGCCTGGTCGTTGCAGTTGCGGATCGCCAACTGGGTACCGTCCGTGGCCGACGAGCCGGGCACCTCCAGGCACCGGCCCGCCCCCGAGTTGCGCCAACCGTTCCCGGACGTTCCCCACTTCTGGTTCGCGCTGCTCGAACAGGTCTGCGCCTGGACCGGGGTGCCGTTGCCGGTCGCCTGACCTGCCAGGCCCAGACACTTGTCACCCCGACGCAGCTGCCGACTGCTGCCGACGTAGCGCCAGCTCTGCGCGTTCGCACCGTCGCAGGTGCTCAGTTGCACCTTCGTGCCGTCGGCCGCCAACTCGGCGCACTTGCCGGCGAGCCCCGACGTCAACGGCCCGGTCGGATCCACCGACGCCGACAACCCCCGCAACCGGCCGTCGGAGTCGATCCACAACACCGGCGACCCCACCGACAGCGTCCCGTCCACCGCCGCGTCCTGCGCCCCCGCCAGCACATCGCCGGTACCAGTGGTCCTGAACCACAGCTCCTGGGACCGCGTCCCGGCCGGCGCCAGCCGCTCCCCCGGCACCGACACCAGCGACGATGACCCGTCGAACGACACCGCCGTGCCGTCCGCGAACGGACCCGCCGCTCCCAACGTCACCGAACTGAACGTCGCTGTGGTCTGCCAGGTCTCGTTGACCGCTTGAACACCGGCCGCGTCCCGCAACCGCCAGTAGTCCGTCGGCGCGGACCCCAGCACCGCCGCCGCGTACACCCCGCTCGTCCCCGCCACCCGCGGCGTCCCCAACGCCCAGGTCCCACCGTTGCTGTCGGTCACCGATGCCAGCTTCCCGGTCACCGAATCCATCGACAGCGACGCCAGTACCCGACCTTCCTGGCTGGTCACCTTCGACAACTGCCGGCTCTGACCCCGCGCCGTCGCGTTGATCTCAGTGACCTCGGCCGAGGTCAGCGTCCGGTCGAAGAACGCCACATCGGCGATATGCCCGTCGAAGAAGTTCGCATGCCCGTGGTAATTCGGCGAACCATGATGCGGCTGGTCCGGCCAGTTCCCCCCGACGAACCCCGCACCCACGTACTCATGCGCCGACCCACCCACGTCGAACATCTCGATCAGGCCGGTGCGGCCCGCGTGCCGGATCCCGTCCACATACAGCGCCTGACTCGAGCCGGCCCCGGCCAGCACCACGTGATGCCACTGCCCGTCGTCCACCCGACCGGACGACTGCATCGTCGTCGAGTTGCCGTCATAGAACTTCGCGTGCAACTTCCCACTCGACCCGACATAGATCGACGGCGTGTAGTTCCTCGACGTCGTCCCGTCCGAAATCGGATCATGCTGGTACGAGAACAACACCCCCGCCCGGGACGCCGTCCCCGTCCGGAACCACAGACTGACCGACTGGTACGCGCTGTCGTTGACCAGCCCGCTGGGCAGCCGCACCCGCGACGACGTGCCGTTGAAGGCGGTCGACGTCGACGTCGATCCCGGCCACACCCCCGGTGTCGGGCCCGGCGTCGTACCCTCGTAGAACGCCACGTCGGTGCCGCCGTTGTCCAGCACGCTGCTGGCCGCCAGGGTCGATCCGGAAGGTTCGTTCAACCGCCAGAACGACGACGGCGCATGATTCAGCACCGCGTTCGCCCCCTGGTTGGCGCTGTTATCCCAGGTGTACGTGGTACACGACGCCGTCGGCGGACACACCTTCGTCAGGCGGTCATAGCTGCCGTACGTGTACTGCCACACGTACCCACCGCCACCGGCGGTCGGCGCGTCCGTCGTCACCTTCGTCACATGCGACCCGACCGACGGGCTGGTGGTGCCCGCCCAGGTCAGCGTCAACGACCGCCCCGACGCGCTGGTCAACTTCGACACCAGCCCACTGCCGTTGTACGTCAACGTCAAGGTCTGGTCGTTGGCGTCCGTCACCGACGTGACCTTGAACGCGCCACCCCCGGCCGCGCGCAAGAACACGTACGTCGTCCCGTGCTTGACGGTCAACCGGTACCCGGTCACCGACGAACCGGACTTCACCGCGGTCAACACCTCGTACCGCCCCGGCGGCGCCACGAACGACCCGTCCGACCCCGGCCCGAACACCGCCTCCGACCCGTCCGGATACCGCACCACCACACTCAGCACCGCACCCGCCGAGTTGGTCCGCTCGGTCACCCGCGCGTCCAACAGGCTCGACCAGCCCTGCCCGAACGCCCCCGACCGCCGGGTGTCCAGAGTGTTGTACGACCGGGTGATCTCCAGCGCCGGCCCCACCCCCGTCACCCGCGCGTCCGTCACCGCCGACGTGTAGTTGCCGATCTCCGGGTGATAGCCCACCCCCGGGTTCTGCACCAACCGCGACCCCAACGCCGGCTGCGGCATCCGCGTGTAGAACACGTACTTCGGATAGCGCGCGCCGTAGACAGCCCCGTCGAACGGCTGCACCGCCCACGAGTACTGCTTGTTCGTCTCCAACAACCCGACCGGGACGTCGTAGTACGACTTGGTGCCCTCGTTGACGTGGATGAGGGTCCCGGCGTTGTCGTAGATCCAGACCTTGTAGCGCACGGTGCCGGACTCGTCGAAATCGCGACCCCGCACATACAACCGGGGTGTCAACGTCGACACCACCGCACCGTGGGCCGGTGCCCGCTGGTCCACCTGCGGCGGCAGATTGTTCGACAAGGTCAGCTGCAACCGCGGCGCGTAGTCACCGCCGGCATAGTTCGCCGAGGCGAACAGGGCCGCCGCCGCCGCAGACAAGTCCTCCTCGTCCAACAGCGCCAGACCAAGATTCGGCTGACCGATCGCCCAGCCCGAGATCAGGTCCCGGACATCGACCTCGACCCACTGGCCGACGGACGGATTTGCGTTCGGGTTCTCACACGCCCGCCCGTTGTCGGTGTAGTACCTGTAGTGGTTCGGTCCCAGATCGATCTTCGGGCCCGGATGGGCGGCGGTCCGCAGATCCCCGACCGTCCACTCCTCCTCGACCAGCCCGACCTTGACCCGCTGGACGTCACACCTCGCCCGGTAGTTCAGGTACAGCCGCAGGTTCGCCGAGGAGATGAACCAGCCCGCCTTCGCAAACTCCGCTGGGATGGTGAACTTGAGAAACGTCCGGGACAGGACGCCGTCCCGGTTGCCGATCGCGAGACGGTCACCGTTCTGCACGGCCGGGCCGGTGTCCGGATCGGTGTCGACGAACACGTCCCCACTCGTCGAGATCAGCGCGCCCACGTCCGCCCGCGCCGGGAACACCCGCGCCGGATCCGTCAACCACTCCCGGTCGGCCACCAGCTTCAGCGCCGGGGCACCGTCGACCTCGATCAGCTCCATCGCGACCGCCGCCGACCGCGCCGGCAACCCCGTCTCCGGGTCGACCGACGAATCCTGCATGACCGCTGGCGGGATCGACCCCACCACCGAACCGGCGCCGTCGACCACTTCGACCGACCCACCCTCACCGGCCCGGACCGACACCCCGTCCAGCGTCAGCGGAAACACCCACTCCGACCCGGCCTCGCGCGACGCCAGCACCAGCCCCTGCTGCACCCCGTCCGGCCGCGCCACCACCTCCAGGTCGGTGTCCGCGAACACCTCCGGGTACGTGGCCGTCCTGCCGTCGACCGCCGGCACCACCGCCGCCGCACCAGCCAGACCCCAGCCCACCGACCCATCATCGGGCAGCGACAACTCCACCAACGACTCACCGGCAGCAGCGCCCGCCAGCGACACCCCCAGCGAGTTCTCCCGCACCACCCACCGGTCACCCCGACGCACCAGAGTCGAGTCCACCGGCCGCCACGAACCATCCGCCGCCTCGTAGTTGACCTGCCCCGTACTCAACTCCGCCGTCGTCGAACCATCCGTGTTGGTGTACACATCGGCTTTCGGCCCCGATGCCACCGCGTCCCGCACACTCGTCTGCGGATCGAACCGGCCCACCGTCACCGGCGTCACCGACTCGCCCACCACCGGCTCCCCGGCGTACCCCGACAGACCGTTCACCAACCGCTGCGCCGAACCCGCCCCACCCGACGCCCGCGTCGCCGCCGACCCCACGTACCCACCCGCACCCGCACCGTCACCGACCCGCGCCGCCGGCAACTCCACCGCCGGCCCACCCCACGGCAACCACCCCGACCGACCGGTGAACCACGACGACAACCACCCCACCGGGAACTCACCGTCCGCCGGCACCGCACCCGGCGGCACCGACGACGACAACCCCACCAGCGCCGCGACCACCACAGCGACCCCACCGGCCCACCGCCGCCACCGAACGAACGTCCCCGCTGTCCTCAAGCGACGCCGACGGTGAACAGCACGACTCGCAGACATCAGCGGCTACCTCTTCCCACCTCGATACATTCGGTCGCACAGCGGTCGACCGTCAGGAATCATCTTTGGAGGACGATGCCGGAACTTGAGGGAATGCTGAGGATCGCCTGGGGGTTCGCTTTCAGAAGTTCTGAGGAAACGTCTCCGGCTCTTGATCGCCAGGGCATGACCTGGACCTGCTGCGCTCGCGATCGGCTCCGGAACCGCCGCGCCGGGATGCCCGGGAGGGCATGATGGCCGGGTGCGGTTCACTTCCGACGTGCCCGGCGGGCACGAGCTCACCTACAACGACGTCTTCCTGGTGCCCAACCGTTCCGACGTGGCGTCCCGCCTCGATGTCGACCTGGCCACCACGGACGGCACCGGCACCACCGTCCCGATCGTCGCCGCCAACATGACCGCGGTGGCCGGCCGGCGGATGGCCGAGACCGTCGCCCGGCGGGGCGGCCTGGCGGTGATCCCGCAGGACATCCCGATCGAGGTGATCGCCGAGGTGGTCGCCTGGGTCAAGCGGCGGCACCTGGTGCACGACACGGCGTTGACCCTGGCTCCCACCGACACCGTCGGCGACGCGATCCATCTGCTGCCCAAGCGGTCCCACGGCGCGGTGATCGTGGTCGAGGCCGGGCGTCCGGTCGGCATCGTCACCGAGTCCGACTGCGCCGGCGTCGACCGCTTCGCCCAACTGCGGGACGTGATGTCCCGCGAGCCGCTGACCGTGCCGGAGACCACCGACCCGCGTACCGGATTCGACCTGATGGCGCAGGGCCGACGGCGGGCCGCGCCGGTGGTCGACGACGCCGGCCGGCTGGTCGGGGTGCTGACCCGGGCCGGCGCGCTGCGCGCCACCCTGTACCGGCCGGCAGTCGACGCCGCCGGCCGGTTGCGGGTGGCCGCCGCCGTGGGCATCAACGGCGACGTCACCGGCAAGGCCACCGCGCTGCTCTCCGCCGGGGTGGACACCATCGTGGTGGACACCGCGCACGGCCATCAGGAACGGATGCTGGCCGCGGTCCGCGCGGTGCGCAAACTGGACCCGACAGTGCCGGTGGTGGCCGGCAACGTGGTCACCGCCACCGGGGTCGACGACCTGATCGACGCCGGTGCCGACATCGTCAAGGTCGGTGTCGGGCCGGGCGCGATGTGCACCACCCGGATGATGACCGGGGTCGGCCGTCCGCAATTTTCCGCCGTGCTGGAATGCGCGTCGGCGGCCCGCCGACGCGGGCGGCACGTCTGGGCCGACGGCGGGGTGCGCCACCCCCGCGACGTGGCGCTCGCCCTAGCCGCCGGAGCGGCCAACGTGATGATCGGGTCCTGGTTCGCCGGCACCTACGAGTCGCCCGGCGACATCTACACCGACCCGGACGGCCGACGCTACAAGGAGAGTTTCGGCATGGCGTCGGCTCGGGCGGTCAGCGCCCGCACCGCCGACGACAGCCCGTTCGAGCGGGCCCGCAAGGCGGTCTTCGAAGAAGGGATCTCGTCGGCGCGGATGTTCCTCGACCCGGCCCGACCCGGCGTCGAGGACCTGATCGACGAGATCGTCGCCGGGGTACGCAGTGCCTGCACCTACGTCGGGGCGGCGACCCTGGCCGAGTTCCACGACCGGGCGGTCGTCGGGGTGCAGAGCACCGCCGGCTACACGGAAGGATTGCCGGTAGCCGGCAGCTGGTGACGGAGCGGCTCAGCATGCCCGGGTGTGGCGCAGACCGGTTCAGCGCAGCCGGGTGATCGCCACCTCGACGCCCTGACCGGTGTTCGCCGGGCCGGCGTACACCCCTTTGAGTGGTGGCACGTCGCCGTACTCCCGGCCCCGGCCGACCGCCACGTGCCGTTCGCCGACCGGGATCCCGTTGGTCGGGTCGAACGCCGTCCACCGGCCGGCCCACCACTCCACCCAGGCGTGGCTCTGCCCGTCGAGCAGGTCCCCCGGCGGCAGGGTCTCCACCGTGGAGAGCACTCCCACATCTCCGACGAGATCGTCTCCCGGGCGCCACGGGCGTTCTCCCGGGCGGCGGCCAGTGACCCGACGACCGAACTGGCGCTGCGTCCGTCGAGGCCGAGCAGCCCGACGAGCCGCGCCGATGACACCGGCTGGTCGTCGACGTCGACGCCCATCACGCCGAGCAGCGACCGGCAGGCGGTCTCCTCGGCCACCCCCGGATCAGAGATGATCCGGTGCAGGTGTACGTCGAGGGTGCGTGAGGTGTCCTTGGATCCACCGCCCTGGCTGGAGTTGACCACCACGCCACCCGGGTCAGGCCGCCGGGCAGTACCCAGACCCGGTCGCCGTCGTTGACCGCGAACGGGCGCAGGTCGACGTGCCGGGCCCGCAGCCGGTTGCCGATCAGCGTCGGCACCATCGACAGGGCCACCTCGCGCTGGGCGATCCAGCCACGGGGGTCGATCAGGATCCGCTCCCGGACCTGAGCCAGCTGCTCGTCACTGGCCTGGGAACCGATCACGATGCCGGCGCCGCCGGAGCCGTCGACCGGCTTGAGCACCAGCTGATCGAGCCGGTCGAGGACGTGGTCGAGCACATCCGGGCCGTCGTCGAGGCGGTACGTCTCGACGTTCGGCAGGATCGGCTCCTCGGCCAGGTAGTAGCGGATCAGCTCCGGCACGTACGTGTAGAGCAGCTTGTCGTCGGCGACGCCGTTGCCGACCGCGTTGGCGATGGTGACCCGGCCGGCGCGGGCCGCGTTGAGCAGCCCGGCGACGCCGAGCACCGAGTCGGCCCGGAAGTGCACCGGGTCGAGGAACTCGTCGTCGATCCGCCGGTAGATGACATCGACCCGCTGCTCACCGCCGGTGGTGCGCATCGCCACCTCGTTGCCGACGCAGACCAGGTCGCGCCCTTCGACCAGCTCGACGCCCATCTCCCGGGCCAGCAGCGCGTGCTCGAAGTAGGCCGAGTTGTGCACCCCGGGGGTGAGCACCACCACCGTCGGGTCGACGACGCCGGCCGGTGCGGCGGCCCGCAGCGCCCGCAGCAGTTGCGCCGGATAGGACTCCACCGGCTGGATCCGGGTCGAGGCGAAGACCTCCGGCAGTACGTGGGCCATCGCCCGCCGGTTCTCCATCACGTAGCTGACCCCGGACGGCACCCGTACGTTGTCCTCCAGGACCCGGAAGGTGCCCTGCTCGTCGCGGATCAGGTCGACTCCGGCGACGTGAATGCGCACCCCGTTGTGCGGCACGATGCCGGCTGCCTCGCGGTGGAAGTGGGCGCTGGTCACCACCAGCCGGCGGGGCACCACGCCGTCGGCGAGCACCCGGGCCGGACCGTAGATGTCGGCGAGGAACGCCTCCAACGCGCGTACCCGCTGGGCGACTCCGGACGAGACGGTGCGCCACTGGTCGGCGGCGATGATCCGGGGCACGATGTCCAGCGGGAACGGCCGCTCGACACCCTTGAGCGCGAAGGTGATGCCCTGGTCGAGGAAGGCCCGGGCGAGGACGTCGGCGCGTACCTCCAGCTCGGCGCTGGACAGGGGCTGCAGGGTGGCGTGCAACGCCTCGTAGGTATGGCGGGGCATGCCCGGCTCGCCGAACATCTCGTCCCAGCCGGGGCCGAGGTGGTAGTCCTCGAACAGATCGGCCATCGGCCAGCCCCGCCCTTCATCCGACGACTGCGGTCCGCTCCCTGTCCCCGATGGTTATCACACCTGCCTGCATCACACCACGGGGCGCGGCCGCCTGCATCTTCACGGTTCCCGCACGGTACGCCGGGCTCGTTGCGTACGGGTAACGCGACCGGATGTGTCCGTCGCGCCGGTCAGCGGGACCGGTAGGCATCGCCGCGATGCTCGACGGCGGTGACCGTGACCACGTACCGCTCATCATCGACCCCCGGCCTGAAGGCCGGAGCACTGGCCCGCATTCCGGTAGCGGACCCGGTATGCGCCGCGCCGGGCCGACCAGGTCCCCTCGTAGGCTGGGAGCATCAGCGGTTTACCGAGCCGGTGCGGGTTGTTGATCAACACAGTGGTGACGAACTCGTAGACGGCTGTGGCGACCTTCTCCGGCAGCCGCCCGGCAAGGGAACGGGCCGCCGGGCCGGCGATACGGATCTGATAGGGCCGCAGGTCCGAGGGCTGATTCACTGGTCACCAGATGACGGAGCCCGGCTGGCCATCAGCGCGGCTACCTGGCTGGCATCCAGTACGTCACCGGCCGCGATGGCCGCCCGGGACTCGGCGAGCTGGCACATGGCCTCCGGGCTGGAAAGTACGTCCAGGGTCTCCTCCAGCGCGGCGAGACCGTCCGGGGAGATGAGAACCGCGACCGGGCGTCCATGGCGCGTGATCTCGATGCGCTCGTGGGTACGTTCGACTTCCTCGATCAGCTCCGAGAGCCTGTTGCGGGCATCAGTGAACGGCATGATCGCCATGTCGTCAGCCTAGAGAACTGGCGCGAATTCTGGACAGTTTTCGATCTCTCCAGGGTCTGACAAATTACGCAGCGTCACCTCGCTGGGTCGGGTTGTCCGACCGAGCCTGATGCCACAGGTGCATCAAGATGCACCTGTGGCATCAGGCTTGAAAAGCACCATGGGTCCGGCGGCGCCGTTAGGTCCGGCACCCCCGTCGTAGTCGATCAGATCGTGCCCCACGACTCAGATCGACCGTCGAATGCGGCGGTATTCGGCAGCGGCCCGGCGGATCCGCGCCCACGACAACTGCCGGCAGTCGGTGGTGCCGGGACATTCAGTGTGGCAGCGGCGGCCGGCGTCATGCGCTTGCACCGCGCTGGCCGCCGCTTCGTCAAGGTCCCGGTCGGTGACCGGCCCGTCGTCCATCGCGGTCACCGCCCCACCCCGCCGGTCACAACAGGTAGTACCGGCCGCCGTTGCCGCCCCGCCGGTCAGCTCGGTCGGTACGCGCGGGCCCGCCCTCGCCAGTTCGACCAGCACCGCGAGGCGGAGGCGGGCTGCCGGCACGGGACCTGCCGGCAGCCCGGGCGTCGTCCGCGACCGCCGGGAACGGGGGATCCGGGGGTAGCGGATGTTGCCGTGTCAACCGTACGCCTTCCTGGCCGATCCGCGCCGCCCCCGAAAGTTCCTAGTCAATCACTCTTCGTCATGCCACATGAGCTGACGTGCGGCTTCGGCGACTGATCCGGACAACGAAGGATAAATTGTGATTGTGTGCGCCAATTGGCTCACCGTCATGTGGTTCTCCACCGCGACGGTGATCGGCATGATCAGCTCGCTGGCCTTGGGGGCCACCACCACCCCGCCGATGATCTGCCCGCTGGCCGGGCGGCAGAACAGCTTGACGAAGCCGTCCCGCAGGTCGGCCATCTTCGCCCGGGCGTTGCCGGCCAGCGGCAGCATCACCTGCCGGGCCTGCACCCGCCCGTCGTCCACCTCATCCTGGGACACTCCGACGGTGGCCAACTCCGGATCGGTGAAGACGTTCGCCGCGACGGTACGCAGCCGCAGCGGCACCACCGCCTCGCCCAGCGCGTGCCACATCGCGATCCGGCCCTGCATCGCCGCGACGCTGGCCAGCGGCAGTACCCCGGTGCAGTCGCCGGCGGCGTAGATGCCCGGCACGTTGGTACGCGACACCCGGTCCACCGGCACATGCCCGCTGTCCGCGACCGTCACCCCGTACTCGGCGAGCCCCAGGTCCGCCGTGTTCGGCACCGAGCCGACCGCGATCAGCGCGTGCGAGGCGGTCACCGTACGGCCGTCGCTGAGCCGTACCTCGACCCCGTCTCCGACCCGGGTGACCGCGTCGGCGCGCGAGTTGTTCAGAATCGTCATGCCCCGGGTCCGGAACACCTGCTCGATCGCCATCGCCGCGTCGGCGTCCTCGTGCGGCATCACCCGGTCCCGGCTGGAGACGAGGGTCACCGGCACCCCCATCGCCAGGTACGCGCTGGCGAATTCGGCACCGGTCACGCCGGAGCCGACCACCACCAGGTGCTCCGGCAGCGCCGGCAGGTCGTACACCTGCCGCCAGGTCAGGATGCGTTCGCCGTCGGGCACGGCGGTGGGCAGCTGCCGGGGCGTGGCGCCGGTGGCGACCAGTACGGTCGACGCCTCGATCGGGTACTCAGCGTCACCGTAGTCGGGCCTGACGAGCACCCGGTGGGTGTGACCGAGCGTGTCCTCACCGAGCCGGGCGGTGCCGGCGACGAATGTCACACCAGCTTTGACGAGTTTGCTGTGCACGTCGGCCGACTGGGCCAGCGCGAGCCGCTTCACCCGGGCGTGCACTGCGGTCGCGTCGACGGTGACCGCCTCCAGCCCATCGGAGTCGATGCCGAACTCCTCGGTGTCCCGGTACCCGGTGACCACCTCTGAGCTTGCGATGAAGGTCTTGGACGGGACGCAGTCGGACAGCACGCAGGCGCCACCGGCCCCGTCCGCCTCGACCACCGTGACGTCGGCCCGCAGCTGTGCCGCGACCAACGCCGCCTCGTAGCCGGCCGGGCCACCGCCGATTATCACTATCCGCTTCAAAACGACTCTCTCCCCAAACTTGAACTTATGCTGACGAAACACCCGGCTGGCTACGGCCGCCGACCGGTTGCCCGACACGCGACACGCTCACTCGTATTCTCCCCCACCCCCCTGCCGGGCTATCGTCATCGCCGTGCGTCACTACGCCGCGTATGGCTCAAACCTCGACCCTGCTCGGATGCGTGCTTACTGTCCGCATTCGCCGATGGTGGGCACCGGCTGGCTGGAAGGCTGGCGGCTCACCTTCGCCGGTGAGGGGGTGATCGGCTGGGAGGGAGCGGTCACCACCATCGTGGAGTCGCCCGGCGACCGGGTCTTCGTCGCACTCTACGACGTACACCCGTGGGACGCCGCGCAGCTCGACGAGGTCGAGGGCGCGTTGTCCGGCACCTACCGGCGGCTGACCGTCCGGGCGGTCACCCTGGACGGCGCGGTCACCGCCTGGGTCTACGTCTTCGACGGGTACGAGGGCGGGCTGCCCACCGCCTGGTACCTGTCGGAGATCGCCAACGCCGCCGAGAAGGCCGGCGCGCCGGACGACTACGTCGCCGAGCTACGAAAGCGACCCACCCGTACCGCCACCGCCTGACCTGCCTACCGCCGGCCGAGCAGCAGGACGCCGGCCGTACGCTCGTCAGTCGGCCGGCCGACCGGTCGCCGGCCGTACGTGGGACAGCGCAGCGTGCAGCAACTCGACGAGTTCCCGCCGCTGCTCGGCACGCAGCGCGGCGAACGCCTGACCGGTGATCCGGTTGGTAACCCGGTCCGCCCACAACCGGCGGCGGATCAGCGGGCCGACCGGCGGCCACGGCGGCGACCACCCGGCCGCGACCGCGGCCTTCGTCCCGTCCGGGCCGCCCATCAGCGCCTCCACCGGCGTCAGCCCGGCCACCCGTACCGCCATCAGGTGTGCCCCGGAGCGGTGCTCGCCGAGCAGTCGTACCGCGACGGCGGCCCGCGCCCCGGCCGCGTCGTCCGGCCGGGGCATCGCCCGCCAGGCGGCGAACAGCGGCATCGCGGTCGCGTCCGCCGCCCCCACCACCGCCTCGGCCAGCTCGACCAGCCGGTCCACCTGCGGACAGTCGCCGAGCTGCTCGACACCCCACCGGCAGCATTCGGCCATGCTCACCGCCGCCACCCCGGTCGGGTCGGTCACCGCGCTGGCAGCCTGCCAGCCGTCGGCCACCGCGTCGGCGGCGATGAACCCGAGCGCGGCCGCGACCGTTTCGGCCGGTACGCCGCCGAGCACCCCGGCCCGGCCGGCGATGTGGAACGCCCAGCCGCTGAGCCCCAGTTGGCGCGCCCGGCTCAACGTGCGCGGACACTCCTGGTACGCCGTACTCAACTCGTGCAGGCTGCGCCGGCACGCGCCGGCCGCCTGATCGGGAATCACCGCGTCATCGCCTTTCGCCCACCCGCCCGGCCGGTCACCGCCACCGACTTTCCGTCAGCGGTCGGTCTGCGGCCCAGGCAGGTCCTCCAGCGCGGCTGCCACGTCGCCGGCGTACCGTCGGGCGGCGACGGCTGCCCGTTCCGCAGTCTTGCGCGCCACCTTACGACGGGCATGCTCCCGCTCGGCTGCTGAGCGTCGCCGTTCCCATTCGGCCAGTTGACGCTGCGCCTCGGCGACGGCGTCGGCCGCGTCCTGCTCGGCGGCGACGGCCCGGTCGAGTTCGGTGCGGGCGGCCCGCTGGCCGGCCTCGGCTTTGTCCAGCTCGTCGACCAACCGCTGCCGGCGGGCGGCCAGCGCGCGAGCAGCCTTGTCCGCCGCCCGAGCGGCCTTGTCCGCCGCCCGCGCGGGCTCGGCCACTCGGGTCGGCTCATCGGCGGCGGCCACCCCGTCGTCCGGGCCGACCAGCCGCAACCGGGGCCGCGGGACCTCGCCGAAACCGGCGTAGTCGACCGCACGGACCAGCCGGCCGGATCGCACCTGGGCGGCGATCTCCTCGTCGGCGAGGGCAGCGGACAGGGTCGCCTCGACCTCGCCCAACGGCAGCTTCGTCGACGCCAGCGCCGGGTCCTCGGCGACGGCCAGCTCCCGGCACTCGGCCACCAGCCCGTCGACCAGCGCCCGCCGCCGGGTCGACAGCTCGCGCAGGGCGGGACCCCGCAGGTCCCGCTGGGCGGCGCGCAACTGACCGGAGAGCTCCACCAGGCCGTCGAGCAGGTCGGCGCGGCGCAGCGCGAGCAGGTTGACCAGCCAGGCGGCCACTGTCGGTTTGCGGAGCTTGCCGATGGCCCGGGCGGTGTCCGGTTCGCTGCCCCGGGCGGCCGAGACGGCCTCGGTACGGGCCGCGACGAACCGCGCCGGCGGTACGGCGTACAGCCGTCGCACCACCTCGGCGGGTACTACGCTGCCGGTCACGGCGGCCCGGCTCAGCGGGCCGGGGTGCCGGCCGGCAGCCGGGCGTAGTCGCAGCCGGCCAGCTTGGTCATGTTGCTGTCGGTGACCTTGTGCCCGGCGTCGTTGAGCAGCCCGTCGTGCAGGGCGAGCGCCCGGCGCGGGGCCACTGCGCGGACGAACTCGACCGCCTCGGAGAGCTTCAGCCAGGGCGCGGAGACCGGCACGAACAGGGTGTCCACCTCGGCGTCGGTCGGCACGTCGAACGAGTCACCCGGATGGTAGACCGAGTCGGCGATCAGGAAGCCGAGGTTGGGCACCCGGGGCAGGTCGGGGTGGATCTCAGCGTGCCATCCCCCGTACGCCCGGACCGGGATACCGGCGGCCTCGAAGCGCTCCCCGGACTCGACCGCGGTCGCCACCTCGCCGAGCCCGTCCAGCTTGGACACCACCGATGGATGAGTGTGGATGGTCACCGAGGGTCGTCGAGCGAGCGCGTCGGTCAGCTGGCCGACGTCGAGGTGGTCGAAGTGCTCGTGGGTGACGAGGACCGCGTCGACGCCGTCGAGCGCGGCCGGCTCGCTGAACGCGCCCGGGTCGATCACCAGCACCGCGCCGTCGTGTTCCACCCGTACGCAGGAATGCCCGAACTTCATCAGTCGCACCGTGACCCCCTGTGAGCCGAATCGTGATCTGCCGCCTCGCAGTCTGCCGGAACCGGCCGGCTCGCGCCGCGCGTCTGAACGACACCTGGCGAACCCGTATGACGATTCCGAGGAGCACCCCTTGACTGTGAAGAACGCAAGACGAGGCCGGTGGCGCACCGGTGGCCGGCGCGGCGCGGCGACCGGCACGGCGGCCCTGCTCGCCCTGCTGATCCTGACCGGCTGCTCAGGATCGGAGGACTCCGGTGTCAGCAGCTCCGCCGACATGCCGCAGCGGGCCGAACCGGCCCCGGCGGGTGGCGCGCCTGGCGACGGCGGACTGACCGGCGGGGACGACGCGGGCGGCGAGGAGGCGGCCGGTGCGGACTCGGCCGGCGGCGCTGAGCGGGGCGGCCAGGCCGACCGGCCGGACGGGACCTCACCGGTCGACCTGGCGGTGGGCAACCGGTCGATCATCTACTCCGGGTCGATCACCGTACGGGTGACCGATGTGCCGGCGAAGGCCGGCGAGGCGGCGACGATCGCGACCTCGGTCGGCGGGTTCGTCGGGCGAGACCAACGCTCCGAGTACGAGTCGTACGGCCGGGCCACGCTGGAGCTGCGGGTGCCGGCGGAGCAGTTCGACCAGGTCGTCGACCGGCTGTCCCGCCTCGGCGAGGAGGTCAGCCGGGAGTTGACCACCCAGGACGTCACCGAGGAGGTGCTGGACCTGGACGCCCGGATCACCACCCAGCAGGCCCGGGTGCGCAGCGGCCGGGCGCTGCTGGCCGAGGCGGAGACCCTGGCCGATCTGGTGATGCTGGAGTCGGAGCTGGCCAAGCGGGAGGCGGACCTGGCGTCGTTGGAGGCCCGCAAACGTGGCCTGGACGACCTGGTGACGCTGTCGCGGATCACCGTCGAGCTGATCGGCCCGGACGCGACGCCACCGGTCGACGACGAGTCGGAGCTGGGTTTCCTGGCCGGGTTGGGGGCCGGTTGGCGGGCGTTCGTCGGGTCGATGCAGGTGCTGGTCACCGTGGTCGGCGCGCTGCTGCCGTGGCTGATCGCACTCGGCGTACCCGCGTTGGGGGTGTTCTGGCTGGTGCGGACGTCGCGGGGCCGGTCCCGGCCGGTTCCGGCCGCCACCGCACCCGCCGGCGGCGCACCGGTGCCGACACCGCGAGGTGACCACGACGGTACGGAAGGTGACCGCACGGACGACGACCGGGTCGCCGGCGACGCGACGGCCGGCTGATCCGC
The DNA here is from genome assembly GCF_056160425.1 of Micromonospora sp. ABR4_055. Lineage (NCBI taxonomy): Bacteria > Bacillati > Actinomycetota > Actinomycetes > Micromonosporales > Micromonosporaceae > Micromonospora > Micromonospora sp. ABR4_055. The sequence goes on along the minus strand of NZ_JBSWXD010000054.1, from coordinate 17,359 downwards.
CGGTCAGTCGGCCTCGGCCAGCTGCAGCACGGTGTGGACGAGCAGGCGGACGCCGACGGCGATCGCCCGCTCGTCCACGTCGAACGAGGCGCGGTGCAGGTCGCTGCCGGCCTCGGCGCGGCCGACTCCGAGCCGGGCCAGGGCACCCGGCACGTACTCCAGGTACCAGGAGAAGTCCTCGCCACCCATGCTCTGCGGGGTGTCTGCGACGGCGGCGGGGCCGAGGGCCGCTGCGGTGGCGGCGGTGAGCGCGCCGATCGCGGCGGCATCGTTGATCACCGGTGGTCGACCACGCAGATACTCGATGTCGACCGTCGCGCCGGTCGGGGCGACCACTTCCCGGATGATCTGGGTGACGATGTCCGGTGCGGCGTCCCAGGTCGGCCGGTCCAGCACCCGCAAGGTGCCGGCGGCGCTGGCCTCGTTGGGGATCACGTTGTACTGGGTGCCGGCGGACGCCTGACCGAAGACCAGCAGCAGGCCGGCGTTGGCCGGCACCCGCCGGTTGACCAGCGCGGGCACCTCGGTGACCAGCCGGCCCAGGGCGTTGACCAGGTCGACGGTCAGGTGCGGGCGGGCGGTGTGACCGCCCGGACCGGACAGCCGCACGCTGATGTTGTCCGCCGCTGCGGTGATCGGGCCGACCCGCAGCCCGACCCGGCCGACCGGCAGGTTCGGGTCGCAGTGCAGCGCGAAGATCTGGGTGACGTCCTCGAGCCCGCCCGCCGCGACGACCTCCAGCGAGCCGCAGGGCAGGATCTCCTCCGCCGGTTGGAAGATCAGCCGGACCCGCTGGCGCAGTTCGCCCCGGTCGGCGAGCTGCGCGAGCAGCATCGCCACGCCGAGCAGCACGGTCGTGTGCACGTCGTGCCCGCAGGCGTGGCAGACGCCCGGCACGGTCGACCGGTACGGCACGTCCTTGACGTCGGCCAGCGGCAGCGCGTCGATGTCGGCGCGCAGCGCGACCACCGGGCCGTCAGCGGGGCCGGCGTCGATGTCGCAGATGACGCCGTTGCCCTTGGGCAGCAGCCGGGCGGTGAGCCCCATCCTGGTGAGCTGGTTGGCGATGAACGCGGCCGTCTCGAACTCGTGGCCGGACAGCTCCGGGTGGGCGTGCAGGTGCCGCCGGATCGCGGTCAACTGCCGCCCGCGGGCATCGAGCAACTGGTCCAGCCCGGCCGGCAGGGGTTGGGCACCTGGCAGTGGATCGGGCCAGGACGACGCCATCTCGCTGCCGGTGGGCAACGTCAACGCACTCGTCACGTCAGATTCTCGATCACTGTGGATGGGATGGGACTCCGACAGCCTAGACCGGGGACGGTAACGCTGCGCAACGTCATTCGGGTAGTGGCCGCATCGCGTATTGTCATGGAATGCCTGGTAGAGGCGATCGGACCGCTGCGGTCCGCCCCGAATGTCACCATCGTAGGCAGCCATGGGTCCCACACCTCCTACGCCGAGTAACGAGCCACGTAGCGACCCGGCTGCCGGTTCGACCGAAAACTGACAGATATCTGACTGTCGCGACACCCCCCAGTCCGGGCGTGCCATCTGATAACGACACCGTGACGGGTTGCGCACCTAGAGTCCGATCCGGTGTACATTGGGCTACCACACAACGACACAGAGTGGACTTCTCACCAACCTCGGCGCGTAGCTTTCGTTCCGCCGAGCGACCCAGCAAGATAGAGGGGTTGGTTCCCCGGCCCCTCAATTTCTCTCGGCGGCATTTCCTGTGACTCAGATTCCGACGTGGAGTGGCGGACCAGTCAGCTCTACCAGCGCACGAGCGGCACCCGGCGCCACCATCGGTGGCCGGTACTCGCTGCGTGCCGCGGTCGGGCACGGTGGCATGGGCACCGTCTGGCGCGCCACCGACACCCTGCTCCGACGCGACGTGGCGGTCAAGGAGGTCGTCCTCCCCCCGGGGCTGGCCCCCAGCGACCGCGACGCGATGTACGAACGCACCCTGCGGGAGGCCCGCGCGGCGGCCGCACTGCAGCACCCGGCCGTGGTCCAGGTCTACGACGTGGTCACCGAGGGTGGCCGCCCGTGGATCGTGATGGAGCTGCTGGACGCCCGCAGCCTCGCCGACATGGTCATCGAGGATGGCCCGGTCGCCCAGCGCGCGGTCGCCAAGATCGGCATCGCGCTGCTCGGCGCGTTGGAGGTCGCCCACGCCATCGGCGTCCTGCACCGCGACGTCAAGCCGGCCAACGTGCTGATCTGCACCGACGGTCGCTGCGTACTCACCGACTTCGGTGTCGCGCGGATGCCCACCGACGTCCAGCTCACCACGCCCGGGATGGTGCTCGGCTCGCCGCACTTCATCTCCCCGGAGCGGGCCATGGGCCAGGACTTCGGGCCGCCGAGTGATCTGTTCTCCCTCGGCGTCACGCTCTACACCGCCGTCGAGGGGCGCCCGCCCTTCGACAAGGGCGACCCGATCGAGACCATGCACGCCGTCGTCGAGGACCCGCCCGCCGCCCCGGTGCGCTCCGGCCCGCTCACCGAGGTGCTCTTCGGCCTGCTGGAGAAGGACCCGGCGCGACGCTTCGACGTACCGACCGCCCGGAGCATGCTGCGCGAACTGCTCGCCGGGCCGCTGGCCAGCAAGGCCCCGACCAACCTGGTCACCGACCCGTACGCGGTGGTCTCGGTGCAGCGACCGCCCAGTTGGCAGCAGCAGGCCCGACCGGCGCCACCGGCGCAGCCCCAGCCGAGTGGCAAGATCGGTGGCCGGGCGATGATCGGCCCGGACGAGTCGCTCACCGACCGCCTCGCCGAGCTGCGCAAGGCCGGCCGGCAGATGCCGAGCGCGGCGCAGTGGTCCGCCGCCGGGCTGGACAACGCAAACCCGACCTCGCCGGCGGCCGGAGCGACCGCCGCGATGCCGATCAGCCAGGCCGGCGTACCCGGTCCGCGTGGGCAGCAGCCGGTTCGGCACGGCCACGGCCCGCAGAGCGGCCAGGGCGGTGCGCTGCTCAGCCCGACCGGGGCGATGCCGGCGCCGAGCTGGAGCGACGGGCAGCCGGGCTGGGATCAACCGGCGGCCGGTCGGCCGGCACCGGGAGGTGCCGCCACCGCCGGGGCGATGCTGGACAAGGCGATCGCCGGGCTCCGGCAGGGCACCGGCAGCGCCGTCGAGAAGGTGAAGAGCTGGGACCGGAAGGTGCAGATCGGCGCGGCGGCCGGTGCCACGCTGCTGATCCTGCTGCTGTCCGTGACGCTGTTTAGTGGCGACGACGACGCGTCGCAGACCCCGTCTATCGTTGCGCCTGTCAGCACTGAACCGCCAGGCCCATCATTCGAGACGCAGACCTACGTTGAGCGCGGCATTTCGGTTGAGGTACCCGACGGCTGGGCCAGGACAGAAGCTGGGGTCTGGGTCGATTACACCGACCCAGAGGAAAGTGGGCGTCGCGTTCGACTCCTTGTCGAGAACGCAGGTCCCTCCACTCAGCCGCTGTCTTTCCTCAGAGCCGCAGGCGACCGGTTGTCGAAAAATCGCGGCAGTTGCGATGAGCCGTATCAGGAGATCAGACTGGATGAGTCCAAGATCGCAGACCAGCCATCAGCTGAACTGGAGTACACCTGCGGCGAAGGACAGGAACAACGACACGGCATCTGGCACGCCGTGGTCGCCAACGGAAAGGCGTACTCGTTCTTCCTGACCACCCCAGAAGCCCGATTCGAGGAAAGTAAGCCGATCTTCGACGAAATGGTACGAACTTTCTCTCTGACGAGCAGCTAAGTATGGACCTCCCGCCCGAGGACCGGCACCCCTTCCCCAGGGCGTACCGGTCCTCGGGCAGCGCAATCTACAAGATCTCCACCTGACCACTCACCAGGTAGTCTCCAGAGTTCTGCGAACAGAAGGCGCTTGACGTCGGCGACGAGGTCGAACTGTAAAAGACGACCTGCCCCTGATCTTGGTAGTTGTATGCCGGGATACCACCGCCACCTGGGTAGCGGCAGTTCGCAAGGGCACGCTGGAACCCATAGTCGCCCGACACGGTCATCCAACACCAACTCGCATAGAACGGAACCCCATTCAGCGTTCCACTCGTAGTGTCGCAGGAAGTAGCCAATGCCGCAGAAGTTGAGGAGGAACGCTTCCCCACCTCAGCACCCTGCCCAGCAGAGGCAGGAACAGCTAGGACTGATGCGAGAAGAAGGCCTACTGAGGCAAGCCCCGCGATCGATCCCGCATATCCCAGCATCCGGGAAGCCCTGAAACCTGCAACTCTTCGAGACATGACAAAACTCCCTACTAAGATGATCCCGCTGGCGACACCAGGCGAGGAAGTGCCATCAAGACAACAGGACAGCACGCCAAAAGATTGACTACCATTAATATGTAACATTGAAAACAACTACTCAAAGTGTCAAGACGGATACGCTAACTCGGAAGTGGTTCATGTCACAGCCCGCAACCTCGCCAATTGACGGCAGCTCATCCGACTACGACGGTCCAGGTCTCCAGACTCTGCGTACCCGGGTGGTGGCCTGGCTCGGCGACGAGCCGGACCCGGCCGCCCGCGCCGAACTGCTGACCCTGCTGGACCAGCTGCCGGGCAGCGCCGCCGAGCTGGCCGACCGGTTCGCCGGGCCGTTGACGTTCGGCACCGCCGGGCTGCGCGGTCCGCTGCGGGCCGGCCCGAACGGCATGAACCTGCAGGTCGTCACCAGGGCCGCCGCCGGGCTGGTGAGCTGGTTGGCCGAGCAGGGCGGCTCCGGACCGGTGGTGATCGGCTACGACGCCCGGCACGGGTCACGGGCCTTCGCGGTGCGCACCGCCGAAGTGGTCACCGGTGCCGGGCGGGACGCCTACCTGCTGCCCCGCCCGCTGCCCACCCCGGTGCTGGCGTACGCGGTCCGCGCCCTCGACGCGGTGGCGGCAGTGATGGTCACCGCCAGCCACAACCCGCCGCAGGACAACGGCTACAAGGTCTATCTCGGCGCTCAGCTCGGCGGACCGGCCGGTGCGGGCGCGCAGATCGCCCCGCCGGCCGACCAACAGATCGAGGCGGCGATCCGGGCGGTCGGAAAGCTGGTCGACGTGCCGCTCGGCGGCCCCGGCAAGACGCTGGACGACGAGATCGTCGCCGGCTACCTGCGGACCGCCGTGGCGGTGGTGGACCGGGCGACCCCCCGGGCGCTGACCGTGGCGTACACGCCGCTACACGGCGTCGGTGGGGCGGTGCTGCGGGAGGCGTTCGTCGGTGCCGGATTCCCGGCACCGCTGGTCGTCGCCGAGCAGGCCGAGCCGGATCCGCAGTTCCCGACCGTGGCGTTTCCCAACCCGGAGGAGCCGGGCGCGATGGACCTGGTCGTCGCGCTGGCCCGGGCACACGGAGCCGACCTGGCGATCGCCAACGACCCGGACGCCGACCGGTGCGCGGTCGCGGTGCCGCACGGCGACGACGGGTGGCGGATGCTGCGCGGCGACGAGCTGGGGGTGCTGCTCGCCGATCAGCTGATCCGGCGGGGCCGGCACGGCCGCTACGCCACCACCATCGTCTCGTCGTCGCTGCTCAGCGCACTGTGCGCGGCGCGCGGCGAGCCGTACGCCGAGACCCTCACCGGCTTCAAGTGGATCGTCCGGGCCGGCAGCGACCCCGCGGACACTCCCGAGGTGCCGCTGGTCTACGGCTACGAGGAGGCACTCGGCTACTGCGTGGCACCCGACCAGGTACGCGACAAGGACGGCATCACCGCCGCGCTGCTCCTCGCCGAGTTGGCCGCCGAGCTCAAGGCAACCGGTCGGGGCCTGGCTGACCGGCTCGACGAACTGGCCTGCGAGTTCGGGGTGTACCAGACCGACCAGCTCGCCGTGCGGGTCGACGAGCTGAGTGAGATCGCCACCGCGATGGCGTACCTGCGGGCGAACCTGCCGACGACGCTGCTCGGCGAGCCGGTCACCGCGACGCAGGATCTGCTGCCCGACGCCGACGTGGTGATCCTGCGTACCGGCACTGCCCGTGTCGTGGTCCGTCCTTCCGGGACGGAGCCGAAGCTGAAGGCGTACCTGGAGGTGGTCCAGCCGGTGCCGGGCAGCGATCCGGCTGCGGCCCGCGAACGGGCCGATCGGGCGTTGGCACAGCTGCGGGCAGAGACATCGGCCGCCCTAAACATCGGATGATGCCCGTTTCACCCGTTAGGCGCGACCAATTCATATTGCTGATCGTTTAGCTGGTTATGCTAGCCAGCCGCTGCTTCGCCTACCTGACCGCCGCGACGCACCGGCGGTACACGCTGCTCCCCTTCCACCGGCAGACTGCCCTGTTCCGCCTGACCCGTCGGCCCGGCCAGGCCGCCCGATGCTGGCTGGGCCGACGTCTGCGGCCGGCCCGCCCGACCGCCGCCGGTCTCCCCCGGCGATGGTCCGTACTGGACGGACGCCCCGTCATGGCCGTCGTCGTCGACGCGGTCAGCCCGCTCAACGCCCACCGGCGCAACCTGCACCTCGTCACCGACGCACTGACCCGGGCCGGGGTGGACCACTTCGTCATCCCGGCCGCATCCGGGTTCAGCAGCCGGGTCGGGGTGCCGGCCGGCGAGCGTACCGCCGCGCTGCGGGCCCTCGGCCGCGTCGGCGGCCTGGCCGTGGCACGCGCCGGACACCGGCACCGGTACCGGCGACTGCCGGCCCGGCCCGACTGGCGGCTGCGCCGGACCCCGGTGATCCGGGTCTTCCAGCCGGTGACCGGCGTCAACGGTCAGCTGACGTACGGCGGGCAGGCCGCCTGCGAGATCGAGTTCTGGGCGGTCGACGGTGACCGGCTGCACGCGCCCCGCAGCAACGACGTCACCGCCATCGTCCCGGCCCGGTCGGCCCCGGTACGGCTGACCGAGGCCGAGGCCTGCTGCTTCGCGCCGGAGGACCGGATCGCCCGGCACGTGACCCGTACCCCGTTCACCCGTCGGCCGGCGACCTGGCCCGACTTCCCAGTCGACCTGGTCTGCTGCTGGACCGACCCGACCGACCCGCGGTGGCGCTCCCGCCGGCAGCGGGCCATGGCCCGCACCGCCGGTCCGGTGCCGGCCGCCCGGCGCGCCGACCGGCACCGCCACCGCCACGGTGCCGGCCCGGCGGATCCCGCCGGCAACGAATGGATCGGCTGGGACGGCACCGAGGAACTGCGCCACCTGCTCCGCTCGGTGCACCTGCACGCGCCCTGGATCCGGCGGATCTTCCTGATCACCGCAGACCAGGTGCCGGGCTGGCTCGACGTCAACGATCCGCAGTTGACCGTCGTCGACTATCGCGACCTGCTCGGTGGCCACGCCGTGCTGCCCACCTTCAACCCGTACGCCGTCGAGTCCGCAGTGCACGAGATCGACGGCCTGGCGGAACGGTTCCTCTACCTGCCCGGCAACGTCTTTCTCGGCCGGCCCGTCGACCGGACCACGTTCTTCGAGCCCAACGGAATCCCCAAGGTGCTGCTCGGCCCGCCGCCCGGGCCGGGCCGGGGAGCCGGCCGGCTGGCCCGCTCGGGAGACACCCCGGCGGAGGCCGCCGCGCGGCGCGTCTTCGCCGACCAGTTCGACCGCCTCGTCGACCCGGGCGCCCAGGTCGGCGTACCGTTGCCGGTGCGCCGCTCCACACTGGCCGAGATCTGCACCAGCATTCCCGAGGTGGTCGCCCGGATTCGCGGTCACCAGATCCGGCATCCGGACGACGTGTCACTGATCCGCTCGCTGCACCCACACTGGTCGTACCTGCGGGGCACCGCAGTCCCCGGGTCACTGCGCCGGCACCGGGTCGACCCGGCCACCCCCGACGCCGCGCTGCGGCTGCACCGCCTGCTCGACCGTCGCGACGCCGACGCCTTCGGGCTGGACACCGAACTCACCAACGCGGTCGACTCCGCCGCCCGCCGGCTGCGGGTCGAGTTCCTCAACCGCTACTTCCCGACCCGGTCACCGTACGAGGTCGACGCGGAGACCGCGGCGGCCCGCGCCCCGTTCACCGCGACCGAGCTGGCGCAGCGCCTGCTGCGCCCACCGGTCGGGCGGTTCCCGGTCAATCCGCAGCTGCGGCTGGCCGCCGCACCGCAGCAGACCCGCCACCACGACGCCGGATACCCCGCACAGCCGGACCCGCTGTCGGCGGCCGACCCGGTCCCGGCCACCGAGGTGCTGGTGGGACACCGCTGCGGCTGACCGGCCACCGGGTACCTATGGTGACCAGGTGCAGGCGATCATCGCGACCCTCGGCTACGTACTCTCCCCCGACGGACGTCAGGTGCTGATGCTGCGCCGCGACACCCGGCCGGACGACATCCACTACGGTTACTACAACGGGCTGGGCGGCAAGCTGGAGCCGGGCGAGGACGTCATCGCCGGCATGCGCCGGGAGATCCGGGAGGAGGCCGGGTTGGAGTGCGGACGGGTCGAGCTGGCCGGGACCATCTCCTGGCCGGGCTTCGGCCGGCACAGCGAAAACTGGTTCGGCTTCCTGTTCCGGGTGCCGACCTGGTCCGGCGAACCCCGGCCGGACTGCCCGGAAGGCACCCTGATCTGGACCGACCTGGCCGACGTCCTCGCCGGCCGGGTGCCGATGTGGCCCAGCGACCGGCACTTCCTGCCGCTGGTCTTCGCCGAGCAGCCGACCGTCTTCCACGGCGTGATGCCGTTCACCGACGGCGTCGCGACCAGCTGGAGCTGGACCACCGCCGGCTAAACCGAACTGGTCAAGGCCGGTCAGAAGCGCGGCATCCCGCCGAACTGGCGGTCACCGGCATCGCCGAGCCCTGGCACGATGAACATCTTTTCGTTGAGCCGTTCGTCGATCGACGCGGTCACCAGCCGCAACGGCAGGCCGGAGCGGTCCAGCCGGTCGATTCCAGCCGGCGCGGCGAGCACGCACAGTACGGTGATCTCGGTAGCACCCCGGTCGGCGAGCAGCCGGCAGCAGTGCTCCAGCGAACCGCCGGTGGCCAGCATCGGGTCGAGCACCAGCACCGGGATGCCGGTCAGGTCGACCGGCAGCGACTCCAGATAGGCCCGGGGCTCGTAGGTCTCCTCGTCGCGGGCCAGCCCGACGAAGCCCATCGACGACTCCGGCAGCAGCGCCAACGCCGAGTCGGCCATCCCGAGCCCGGCGCGCAGCACCGGCACCAGCAGCGGCGGGTTGGCCAGCCGGATCCCGTCGGTCGGTGCCACCGGGGTGGTCACCGGGAAGGACTCCACCGGGAAGGACCGGGCCGCCTCGTACACCAGCATGGTGGTGAGTTCGTGCAGCGCGGCGCGGAACGCCGCCGAGTCGGTCCGGGCGTCGCGCATCGCGGTCAGCCGGGACTGGGCGAGAGGGTGATCAACGACGAGTACGTCCACGGTCGTTGAACCTACTCGCCAGCCCGGCGGCCGACGCATACACCTCACGGATCGCTTCGGCGTAGCGGGCCGGAGTGTGTTCGGCGCAGCGGGCCGCCGCCGTGGCCGCCTGCCGGCGGGCCGTGTCCGGGTCGAGCAGCAGCCGCAGCACCCCGCCGGCCAGCGCACCCGGCTGCGGCTCGGTGCGCAGCGCGGCACCGGCAAGCGCGCCGTGCGCGTGCAGCGCCCGGTCGACCAGCACCACCGGAGCCCCGGCCAGGCCGGCTTCCTGCAGGACCAGCGCCTGGGTGTCGGTCTGCGAGGCGAACGCGAACACCTCGGCGGCCCCGTACGCCGCAGCCACCACCTCCGGACCTTGCTGGCCGGTGAGGGTGATCCGGGCGGCCACCCGAGGGTCGATGGCGCGCAGCAGCCCGGCCAGCCAGCGCGGCTCGTACAGGGCACCGACCAGCACCAGCCGGGCGGCCGGGCAGCCGGCCAGCACCCGCTCGAACGCGGCGATCAGCAGGTCGATGCCCTTCTCCCGGTTGATCCGACCCACATAGAGGACCACCCGGTCGCTGGGTGTGATGCCATGGCCGTACCGGAAGGCGTTGATCTCGTCGGCGGTGGTGCGGCGGGCCGCGACCCCGGTCGGCACCAGGTGCACCCGGTCGGCGGGCACCGGCAGGTGGATCCGGTCCAGCACCGCCCGGGTCGGCACCACCACCGCGTCGGCGCCGCCGAGCAGCAGGGTGTTGGTGGCGTCCATGGCGGCCCGGCGGCGGGCGACCGCACCGCTGGCCATCGGCCGGTGGTCGCGGGCGTGGCCGGCCGGTGCCGCCGCCGGGCGGGGCACGCCGAGCCGGCGGGCGTACAGTCGGACGCCGGCGCTGAGCGCGCGGGCCGGCACCCGGTACGCGTCGGCGTACGCGTGCAGGTCGGTGTGGTAGGTCTGGACCAGCGGCAGACCGAGCCGGCGGGCGGTGAGGACGCCGAGCAGCCCGACCGGTCCGGGGGTGTGCACGTGCACCACGTCCGGGGCGTGGGCGGCGATCTCGGCGATGGTGCCGGTGGCGGCGGCGCCGCGCAGCAGCCACGGCGACAACCGCAGGTCGGCGACTCCGCAGGGCAGCGCACGTAGCCGCAGCACGTCCGCCTCGGCCGGCTGGTCCGGATGCCGGGGCACCACGATCAGGCCGGGATGCCCGGCGGCGGCCGACGCCGCCGCGAGAGTCCGCAGCGAGGTGACCACCCCGTCGCGGCGGGGCAGGTACGTGTCGGTGAAGTGCACTGCTCGCACGTCAGGCACGGTGGGTCACCGGGGCCAACATGATGTAACGGTAGGCCAACAGCGCCGTTAAGTCTGCTCGTCCGATCAGCCGACGGCCAAGATCGCGAACTCGCTGGCGACGTAGACTCGCGGACATGACAGGACTCGCGGCATGACCGGACTCGCGGGCACGACAGCGGTGAGCACCCCGGCACCCGCGCGCCACGATCTGGCCGAGGTGGGGCGGAGCGCGGCGACCCTGCGCGCCTTCCTGCACGGGCTGCCCGGCGTCGACGAGGTCGGGGCGCGGCAGCGGGCCGCGACGCTCGGCACCCGCTCGATCAAGACGACCGCCAAGGCGTGGGCGATCGACCTGGCCATCCGGATGGTCGACCTGACCACCCTCGAAGGCGCCGACACCCCCGGCAAGGTACGCGCGTTGTGCGCCAAGGCCCGCCGCCCCGACCCGGCCGACCCCGATTGCCCGCCGGTCGGCGCCGTCTGCGTCTACCCGTCGATGGTGCCGACCGCCGCCGAGGCGCTCACCGGTTCCGGCGTACACCTGGCCAGCGTGGCCACTGCCTTCCCGTCCGGGCAGGCGCCGCTGGAGGTGAAGCTGGCCGACACCCGGGCGGCGGTCGCGGCCGGCGCCGACGAAATCGACATGGTGATCAACCGGGGGGCGTTCCTCGCCGGCCGCTACGACCAGGTGTACGCCGAGATCGTCGCGGTCAAGCAGGCCTGCGGCGACGCCCACCTCAAGGTCATCCTGGAGACCGGGGAGCTGGCCACCTACGACAACGTGCGCCGCGCCTCCTGGCTGGCGATGCTGGCCGGCGGTGACTTCATCAAGACCTCCACCGGCAAGGTGCCGGTCGCGGCGACGCTGCCCGTCACGTTGATCATGCTGGAGGCGGTCCGGGACTTCCACGCCGTCACCGGGCGGCGGATCGGCGTCAAACCGGCCGGCGGCATCCGTACCACCAAGGACGCGATCAAGTACCTGGTGCTGGTCAACGAGACCGCCGGCGACGACTGGCTCACCCCCGACCTGTTCCGGTTCGGCGCCTCCACCCTGCTCAACGACCTGCTGATGCAGCGGTCGAAGCTACGCACCGGGGTCTACTCCGGTCCCGACTACGTCACCCTGGACTGATCAGCGTGTTCGACTACGCACCGGCACCCGAGTCCCGCTCGGTCGTCACCATCCGCGACTCGTACGGTCTGTTCGTTGACGGCGAGTTCGTCGACCCGACCGACGGCGGCGCGCGCAAGACCGTCAACCCGGCCACCGAGGAGGTCCTCGCCGAGGTCGCCGAGGCCGGCCCCGGTGACGTGGACCGGGCGGTGGCCGCCGCGCGGGCCGCGTACCAGCGGGTCTGGGGTCCGATGCCCGGCCGCGACCGGGCCAAGTACCTGTTCCGGATCGCCCGCATCCTCGCCGAACGCGGCCGCGAACTGGCCGTACTCGAGTCACTGGACAACGGCAAACCGATCCGCGAGTCCCGCGACGTCGACGTGCCGTTGGCGTCGGCGCACTTCTTCTACTACGCCGGCTGGGCCGACAAGCTGCCGTACGCCGGTTTCGGCCCGGACCCGCGCCCGCTCGGCGTCGCCGGGCAGGTCATCCCGTGGAACTTCCCGCTGCTGATGCTGGCCTGGAAGATCGCCCCGGCGCTGGCGGCCGGCAACACGGTGGTGCTCAAACCGGCCGAGACGACCCCGCTGACCGCGCTGCTGTTCGCCGAGATCTGCCAGCAGGCCGATCTGCCGCCCGGCGTCGTCAACATCGTCACCGGGGCCGGCACCACCGGGCAGGCCCTGGTCGGCCACGCCGGCGTCGACAAGGTCGCCTTCACCGGATCCACCGACGTCGGCCGGCAGATCGCCCGCGCGGTCGCCGGCAGCGGCCGGAAGCTCACCCTGGAGCTCGGCGGCAAGGCCGCCAACATCGTCTTCGACGACGCCGCGATCGACCAGGCCGTCGAGGGCATCGTCGACGGCATCTTCTTCAACCAGGGCCACGTCTGCTGCGCCGGCTCCCGGCTGCTGGTCCAGGAGTCGATCGCCGAACCGCTGTTGGAGTCGTTGAAGCGGCGGATGGCCCGGCTGCGTGTCGGTGACCCGCTGGACAAGAACACCGACGTCGGGGCGATCAACTCGGCCGCCCAGCTGGACCGGATCCGTACCCTGGCCGCCGCCGGCAGCGACGAGGGCGCGCAGGCCTGGTCGCCGCCGTGCGACCTGCCGCAGCAGGGCTTCTGGTTCGCGCCGACCATCTTCACCGGGGTCAGCCAGGCGCACCGGATCGCCCGCGAGGAGATCTTCGGCCCGGTGCTGTCCGTGCTGACCTTCCGCACCCCGGACGAGGCCATCGACAAGGCCAACAACACGCCGTACGGGTTGTCCGCCGGCATCTGGTCGGAGAAAGGTTCCCGGGTGCTGTGGGCCGCCGACCGGCTGCGCGCCGGGGTGGTGTGGGCGAACACGTTCAACAAGTTCGACCCGACATCGCCGTTCGGCGGCTACAAGGAGTCGGGCTACGGCCGCGAGGGCGGCCGGCACGGGCTGGAGGCGTACCTCGATGTCTGACAGTGGCGGCGTCGCCACCCGGGTGGCCGTACGCAAGACGTACAAGCTGTTCATCGGCGGGAAGTTTCCGCGCAGCGAGTCGGGACGGACGTACCAGGTGCAGGACTCCAACGTGGCGCTCGCCTCGCGCAAGGACCTCCGCGACGCCGTCGTCGCCGCCCGGGCGGCGGTGAAAGGCTGGTCGGGCGCGACCGCGTACAACCGGGGTCAGATCCTCTACCGGGTCGCCGAGATGCTGGAGGGCCGACGCGAGCAGTTCGTCGCGCTCGGCGAGCCGGCCGGCGAGGTCGACGCGGCGATCGACCGCTGGGTCTGGTACGCCGGCTGGTCCGACAAGCTCCCCCAGGTGTACGGCGGCGTCAACCCGGTCGCCGGCCCGTACTTCAACCTGTCGACACCGGAGCCGACCGGAGTGGTCGGTGTCGTCGCGCCGGTCGAGCCGTCGCTGCTCGGCCTGGTCAGCGTCGTCGCCCCGGTGATCGTCAGCGGCAACACGGCGGTGGTGCTGGCCTCGCCGGCCCGTCCGCTGGCGGCGGTCACCCTGGCCGAGGTGCTGGCCACCAGTGACCTGCCCGCCGGGGTGGTCAACGTGTTGACCGGCAGGATCACCGAGACGGCGCCGTGGCTGGCGTCGCATCTGGACGTCGACGCGCTCGACCTGACCGGGGTGGCCGATCCGCAGTTGGCCGTCGAGTTGGAGCAGGCCGCCGCCGGCAACCTCAAACGGGTGCTGCGCCCAGCCGTCGGGTCGGTCGACTGGTCCGCCGATCCGGGCACCCGGCGGATGACCACGTTCCTGGAGACCAAGACCGTCTGGCATCCGAAGGGCAGCTGAACCCGCCACGGGTGGTTGCCGGGCAAGGTACGCGGACGGCAGACGCAACGTGTCGGATGGGTGACCGTCCGGCCGGTCAGGGCAGCGGCAGTGGCCGGCCGCCGGGCAGGCTACGCCGGTGTCCCGCGTCGCCAGTGTCCCGAATCAGCTGAGTTTCCTCCCGTTCTCCGGTAGCCACGCCGTCGCCGCCGGCCTGCTCAGCAAACGGATGCTGGCCGGGCCGGCGTGGTGTCGGCTGCTGCCCGACGTCTATGTGCACGCTGCGGCGTTCGACCCCGACGACCATCGGATGTGGTGCAACGCGGTGGCACTGAAACTGCCGGCCGGCGCTGCGGTCTGCGGGCTGAGCGCCGCGTACCTCTGGGGAGTCGACCTGCTCCCCCGGCGCAGCCCGGTCCATGTCGTACTGCCCCGGACCGGTCGGATCCGGCGGCACCCACGCATCGCCGTCACCAACTCGACGCTGGCCGTCGACGACGCCGTTCTGCTCAGTGCGGTGCCGGTGACCACGGAGGTCCGTACCGCCTTCGACCTGGGACGCACGTTGCCGCGCCCGGACGCGGTCGCTGCCGTCGACGCGCTGCTGCACCGCCGGCTGCTGCGCACCGAGGCACTCGCCGGCTACCTTGACAGCCATCCGCGCTGGCCCGGCGCCCGGCAACTGCGTGAGCTGGTCGGCCTGGTCGAGCCGCTGGCCGAGTCGCCGATGGAGAGCCGGCTGCGGCTGCTGCTGCACGACGCCGGCCTGCCCCGACCGGTGCCGCAGCACAAGGTCGCGGATCCGCGGGGGCGCTTCATCGGCCGCGTCGACCTCGCCTACCCGCAGTGGCGGATCGCCCTCGAATATGAGGGTGACCATCACCGGGGTAGGGCCACTTTCCGCCGGGACGTGCACCGCTACAACGCGCTGCGGGCCGCCGGCTGGCTGGTGTTGCGCTTCACCGCGGACCACGTACTCCGCAAATGCGGGCAAGTCGTAAAGGATGTCCGGCAGACGATCGACGAACGCCGCGCCCAGCCCTGACGGACGCCGCGCCCAGCCCTGACGAGCCGAACACCAGATACCTCATCTTCCCGCCGACAGGTACCTGGTGTTCGGCTCGTGCCGGGTGGCTAGGTGACGTCGAGCGCGGGCAGGACGACCTGCTCCAGCACCGCGACCGGGGTGCGCCACTGCTCAGGGTCGTCGTAGTTGCCGGCGGTCACGACGACGACGAGTTCCAGGTCGGGCAGGACGATCAGGCGCTGGCCGCCGTTGCCCATCGCCGCCGCCGTCCGGTGACCGGCGACGGTCTGCAAGTACCAGTGGTAGCCGTACTCAGCGGACCAACCGGTCGGCAGACGCGGCTCGAGCATCTCACTGATCCAGCTGGCCGGCACCAGTCGACGGCCGGCCCAGACCCCGGCGGCGAGCACCAGCTCGCCGATCCGGGCCAGGTCGCGCGGGGTGAGCCGCAGCCCGGACGCGGGCGAGGCCACCCCGTCGTCGCCGGCCATCCAGTGGACCTGCTCGATGCCGAGCGGAGCGAACAGCTTCGCCCGGCCGTACGCCTCCAACGCCTGCCCGGTGCCGTCGGCGATCAGCTTGCCGAGCAGCGCGGTGGCACCGCCGCAGTAGGACCAGCGCTCGCCGGGTGGCTCAACGATCGGCCGCTCCAGGACGTACCGGTAGCGGTCCGGGGCCAGCTCCATGGCGATCTCGGCGTTGTCCGGGCTGTCGTACGGGACGTCCTCGCGCCAGTCCAGCCCCAGCGACATGGTCAGCGCGTGCTCGACAGTGAGCCTTGCCCGCTGTGGGTCGGTCGCCAGGTCGGGATACTCGGGGAACTGCCCCAGCAGCGGCTTCCCCGGGGCCGGGACGAGCCCGTCGCCGAGAGCGATGCCGTACAGCAGGGCGGTCACACTCTTGGTGGCCGAGCGCAGGTCGTGCAGCGTCGCCGGGCCGAAGTCGACCTGCCCCAGGGAGTGCTCCCAGGAGAAGTCCTCGCCGGTGCCGTAATGCTCCCACAGCAACTCGCCACGACGTACCACCACGACCGCGTGCAACCCGTCGACCTGCCCGGCCCGATCGGCCTCGGCCAGCAGCTCGCTCATCCGGCTCGTCATCATCGCCACCCCCCGCCCGCACCGAGGATATGCCGAACCGTCGATCATCGCCGTCCCCTCCGTCGTCACATCGTGACGACCACCTTGGCGCGGGCGTGCTCGGTCTCGACGTACCGGATCGCCGCCGGCACCTCACTCAACCGGAACGTCCGGTCGACGACCGGGGTCAACTTGCCCGATTCGACCAGCTCCCGCAGCGCCGCCAGATGCCCCCGGCCCGCCGTCGCCGATGGCGCGATGATGCGCTGCCTGACGAACCGCCCCACCAGCGGCCCGCGCAGCAGCAGACCCATCGGCCCGAACACGCTGCCGCCGGTGGACACGCCGCCACCGGACAGCAGCAGCGTCCCGTCCGGGGTCAGCACCCGCCGGAGATCGGCCAACGACCGGTTGCCGACCAGGTCGAGCAGCACGTCGTAGCGGCGGCCGGCCCGGACGGCGTCGGTACGGGTGAAGTCCTCCCGGCTGTAGTCGACGACGTGGTCGGCACCGAGCGACCGGACCAGCTCGACGTTGCGGGTCCGGCACACCGCCGTCACCTGCGCGCCGTACGCCTTGGCCAGCTGCACCGCGAAGGTGCCGACCCCACCGGACGCCCCGTTGATCAGGACGTGCTGCCCGGCCCGCAGGTCGGCGGCGTCCCGCAGGCAGACCAGGGCGGTGGTGGCGGCCAGCGGCACCGCCGCCGCCTGCGCAAAGCCCAGGTTCGCCGGCTTCGTCTCGACCAGGTTCTCCGGTACGCACAGGTACTCGGCGAACGCGCCACCGGCGGCGCCGGCCTCGCCGTACACCTCGTCACCGGGGCGGAACCGGGTCACCGCGCCGCCGACCGCCTCGACCCGGCCGGCGAAGTCCTGTCCGCGCACGGCCGTGCGGGGCCGGCGCAGCCCGAACGACAACCGGGCCAGGTACGGGTCGCCGCGCATCGCGTGCCAGTCGTACGCGTTGACCGAGCTGGCGTGCACCCGGACCAGCACCTCGCCGTCGCCGGGGGTCGGGGTGTCGACGTCGCGCAACCGCAGGACGTCAGGTGAGCCGTACCGGTCCTGGACCATCGCCTTCATCGCTGATTCTCCTCACTGGATTCTCTGGTGTCCACAGCTTGTCGGCAAAGGCCGGGGCGGCGCGTCGGCGCGGCGGCGGCACCGCTACTGCGCCCGGCGCGGTAGCGCGGTGGCCGGCCTACTCCCCCGGGCGTACGCCGGGCTGCCGCCGTCGGGGCTGCCGCCGTC
>NZ_JBSWXD010000053.1:0-39661 GCF_056160425.1 Micromonospora sp. ABR4_055 | reverse complement strand
CCCCCCCCCCCCCCCCCCCCCCCCCCCCCCCCCCCCCCCCCCCCCCCCCCCCCCCCCCCCCCCCCCCCCCCCCCCCCCCCCCCCCCCCGGTTCCGTGTCGCGTCTTAGCAGATCAACTCGGTATCGGTGCGGTTGTCCACAGCCGTGGTTCTGTCCACAGAACCACCGGCCGGTGGCTGGCGGCAGGGGTGCCGTCAATCGAGGCTGTGCGTCGAGTCGACTCGATCAGATCAACCCGACGAGCCCCTGCGGAGATGCGATGTTCGATACGTACGTAACGGTTGTCGGTAACGTGCTGACCACGCCGGAGTGGCGGCGTACCACCCAGACCAACACGCTGGTCGCCAATTTCAAAGTGGCCTCGACGGCGCGCCGGCTCGACCGGGAGAGCAACCGCTGGGTCGACGGCAACAGCCTCCGGGTCCGGGTGAACTGCTGGCGCAAACTGGCCGAAGGGGTCTGCTCCTCGGTCATGCTCGGCGACCCGGTCGTCGTGGTCGGCCGGCTCTACACCCGCGACTGGGTCGACGGCGACGGCAACAACCGCCTGCAGTACGAGATGGAGGCGGTGGCGGTCGGGCACGACCTGGCCCGGGGACGGGGCCGGTTCACCCGCAACCGGCCGACGTTGGCGACCAGCGAAGTTGACGGGGACGACCCGGAGCGGCGGGTGCAGGGCGAGGCCACCGCCGAGGTGCCGGCCGCCGAGGTGCCGGCGACCCGCAACGAGCTGTTCGACGGTGATGACGACCCGATGTTCCTGGAATCGTCGGTGCCGTCGCCGGTCGAAGGGGAACCGAACCGTCCGGGTGGTCGGCCGATCACGCTGGCGGTGGACGTGCTCGCCGCCGAGGCAGCCGCCTCGGCCCAGGCCGGCGCAGCCGCCGTTTCGACCGAGGACGCCGGAGCCGGCACCACGACGACCGGCGACGACGCCGGTCACCGTGACGAGCTATTGGACATGCTGGTGGACACATCGTCGTCGCAGTCGCTCGGCGGCGACGGGGTTCCCGACGATCCGACCGGCGATCCGCTGCCGGCCGAGGATCGGCCGGCTTCGTCCGGCCGGGCCCGGCGGTCGCGCAGCCGGACGGCGGTGCCGGTCTGACCCTGGCCCGGTTCATGCCGACGAGCGCGGTGGTGCGGGCCGACCCGCCCGTACCACCGCTTCGACGGTCAGCCGCCCGGTGACAGGTGACCGTCGGCCGACCCGTCACCTGTCACCGGCCCCACGTAGGCTGCCGGAGTGGCTACCAGCGCTGGCAGGGTCAACACGTCGGCCGCCGCCGCCACGGCCGGCGGCCTGGTCGCCGGCTATGCCCTGGACACCCTTTTCGGCGACCCCCGCCGCTGGCATCCGGTCGCCGGGTACGGCCGGTTGGCCGGTGCCGCCGAGCGCCGGCTGTACCGGCCGACCCGTCGGGCCGGCGTCGCCTACGCAGCCGTGGCCGTCGGGGGGCCGGTGATCGCCGCCGTGGCTGCGTCGGTGCTGACCCGGCGGCATCCGATCGCCCGGGTGGCAATCGTCGCCGGCACCACCTGGGCGGTGCTCGGCGGCCGTACGCTGCGGACCGAGGCGGACGTTATGGCGCGGGCGCTGCGCCGAGCAGACGTACCAGCGGCCCGACGCCGGCTCAACCATCTCTGCGGCCGGGATCCGGCCGCGCTCGACGCGCCGGAGCTGGCCCGGGCGACCGTCGAGTCGGTCGCCGAGAACACCTCGGACGCCGTGGTCGCGCCGCTGTTCTGGGGTGCCGTCGCCGGTCTGCCCGGCCTGGTCGGCTACCGGGCGGCGAACACGTTGGACGCGATGATCGGGCACCGGTCGTCGCGCTACGAACGGTTCGGCACGGCTGCGGCGCGACTCGACGACCTGCTCAACTTCGTGCCGTCGCGGCTCACCGGGCTGGCCGCCGTGTGGTGGTCGCCGACGGTCAAGGGCGACCGGGCACGGGCCTGGCGGGTGTGGCGGCGCGACCGCGCCGACCATCCGAGCCCCAACGCCGGTCAGTGCGAGGCGGCGTTCGCCGGGGCGCTCGGGATCCGGCTCGGTGGACGCAACATCTACTTCGGGCGTTCCGAGGTGCGTCCGTATCTCGGTGACGGTCCGCGTCCCTCGCCTCGGCAGATCCGCCGGGCAGCCACCCTGTCCCGGCGGGTCGGCGACACCGCTGCCGTCGCGTCCGGGTTCGCGGCGCCGGCCGTGCAGTTGGCCGCCGCACAGCTGACCGTACAGATGGTCAGGGCCGCCCTACGGACAATTCGCCGCCGGTAGCGGCAGTACCAGGAGTGGAAGGGAGTCCGGGGTGCCGGGGAATGCTGGCCCCGCCGGTGGTGGTGGCCTACTGGTCGCCGGGACCACCTCCGACGCGGGCAAGAGCCTGCTTACCGCCGGGATCTGTCGATGGCTCAACCGGCGCGGAGTGCGGGTCGCGCCGTTCAAGGCACAGAACATGTCCAACAACTCGGCGGTGGTTGTCGGGTCCGACGGCCGGGGCGGTGAGATCGGTCGGGCCCAGGCGGTGCAGGCAGCCGCCTGCGGGCTGGAGCCGCAGGTGCGGTTCAACCCGGTCCTGCTCAAACCGGGCAGTGACCGGTCCAGCCAGGTCGTGCTGCTGGGGGAGGCGGTCGACACCGTCACCGCGACCAACTACCGCGCGATGCGCTCCCGCCTCGCCGACACCGTGCACGCCACCCTCGCCGAGCTGCGTGGCGAGTATGACGTGGTGATCTGTGAAGGGGCCGGCAGCCCAACCGAGATCAACCTGCGGGCGGGCGACTTCGTCAACCTCGGGCTGGCCCGGCACGCCGGGCTGCCGGCGATCGTCGTCGGTGACATCGACCGGGGCGGCGTCTTCGCCGCCATGTTCGGCACCGTCGCCCTGCTCAGTGCAGAGGACCAGGCACACATCGCCGGGTTCGTGATCAACAAGTTCCGTGGTGATCAGGAGCTGCTGCGACCCGGGGTCGACATGCTGCACCAGGTGACCGGCCGACCCACCTACGGGGTGCTGCCCTGGCAGCCCGATCTCTGGCTGGACGGCGAGGACTCACTGGCGTACGGCGGGACGATCGGACGGCCCGCGGCGCCGCGCGGCCGCGACATCCTGCGGGTCGCGGCGGTGCGACTGCCCCGGATCTCCAACGCCACCGATCTCGAAGCGCTCGCCACCGAGCCCGGCGTGCAGGTCCGGCTCACCGTCGACCCGACCGAGGTCGCCGCCGCCGACCTCGTCGTCCTGCCCGGCACCAGGTCGACCGTGGACGACCTGGCCTGGTTGCGGGGGACCGGGCTGGCTGCGGCGGTGACCGCGCACGCCAGCGCCGGCCGCCCGCTGCTCGGCATCTGCGGCGGTTTCCAGATGCTCGGCCGGGTGATCCACGACGAGGTGGAGAGCCGCCGGGGCAGCGTACCGGGGCTCGGCCTGCTGCCCGTCGAGATCACCTTCGCCGAGCGTAAGACCGTCACCCGCAGCGCGGGGCGGGCCTACAGTGACGTGCCGGTGCGCGGCTACGAAATTCACCATGGGTACGTCTCCCGGTCCGACGGGTCGACCTCGCCGCTGTTCACCGGCACCAGCACCGAGGTGGGCACCGGCACCGGAGCCGGCCCTGGCACGTCGGGCGGCACCGAGGGCACGCGGCTCGGCTCGGTGTACGGCACACACTGGCACGGTGCCTTCGAGTCCGACGAGTTTCGTCGCCGCTACCTCACCGACGTGGCCCGCCGGGCCGGCCGGCACGGCTTCACCGTCGCACCGGACACCAGCTTCGCTGCGCTGCGCCAACGCGGACTGGATCTGCTCGGCGACCTGGTCGAGGAGCACCTGGACACCGCCGCGCTGTGGCGGCTGATCGAGTCCGGGCCGCCGGCCGGACTACCGTTCATCCCACCTGGAGCTCCCCGGTGACGCGGGGGGTCTCGACCTTCGAAAGTCTCGCCCGGCGGGTGTACGCCGCCCCGGCCCGCCTCGGCCAGGTCCGGCTCGTCGTCGTCGACGGCCCGAGCGCCGCCGGCAAGTCCACCTTCGCCGACTGCCTGGCCACCGCCTGCGCGACGATCAGGGCGACAGAGCCGGCGACAGAGCCGGCGAC
This sequence comes from Micromonospora sp. ABR4_055, assembly GCF_056160425.1. Classification (NCBI taxonomy): domain Bacteria; kingdom Bacillati; phylum Actinomycetota; class Actinomycetes; order Micromonosporales; family Micromonosporaceae; genus Micromonospora; species Micromonospora sp. ABR4_055. Next base: position 35,566 of record NZ_JBSWXD010000053.1, on the reverse strand, counting down.
GGAGCCGGCCACGGAGCCGTCCAGCACCGCCGCCGGACCGGCCGTGGCGGTCGTGCACACCGACGACCTGCTGGACGGCTGGCGTGACCAGTTCACCTTCTGGCCCCGGCTCAGCGCCTGCGTGCTCGACCCGCTGCGGACCGGGCGGCCGGCCCGCTACCGACGATACGACTGGGCCGCCGGGCGGTTCGGCGCCGGTTGGACCGTGATCGAACCGCCCGCCGTACTCGTGATCGAAGGGGTGAGCGCGGCCCGCGCGGCGGTCCGGCCGGCCGCGACGCTGTCGGTCTACGTCACCGCACCCGAACCGGTGCGCCTGGCCCGGTCGCTCACCCGCGACGGGGCCGCGACACAGCCGACGCTCGACCGCTGGCGGCGGGCCGAGGAGCGGTTCTTCACCGCCGACGGTACGCTCGGTTCGGTCGACATGGTCGTTGACGGCGCTGCTGAGCTCCCGTCCGGCCAGCTGGCGTACGGGTGGATCCGGGACTGGCCGGACGTAGACGCCGGTGGCGCCGGTGGGGCACCATCGGCCCGGTAGGCCAGTCAGCCGATCCCGGGGGAGCGTCCGCCATGACCGCAGACGACGACGGCACCACGCCAACGGCCGCGGCGAGCGGCGGCACGCCGGACGCCGCCACCCCGGACCGGCGGCGGATCACGCTGACCGGGATCAGCTCCCGTGCCTGGGAGCACCCGGCCGACCGGGGCGCGCTGACCGCGCTCCGTGAGCTGCGTGGCTTCGACGACGTGGTACGGACGTTCTTCGGGATGTGGAACGAGCGGGCGTTCCGGCTCAGCTACCTGGCGTCGGCGATCCGGGTCGACCACCGCCAGTACCCCCGGGTGCACCGGTTGCTCGCCGAGGCGGGGACCGCGCTGGACGTGCCGGAGCTGCCGGAGCTGTTCGTGACCCAGTCCCCGGTGCTCGGCGCCCAGGCCATCGGCCTGGACAAACCGTTCATCGTGGTCAACACCGCCTGCGTACAGCAGCTCGACGACGCCGAGCTGCGGACGCTGCTCGGCCACGAGCTGGGGCACGTCCGCAGTGGTCACGCCGTCTACCAGACAATTCTCGCCATCCTGACCCGCTGGGCGGCGAACCTGAGCTGGCTGCCGGTCGGCGCGATCGCGCTGCGGGCGATCATCGCCGCGATGCTGGAGTGGTGGCGCAAGGCGGAGCTGTCCGGCGACCGTGCCGGGCTGCTCGCCGGTCAGGACCCGGCGGCGGCGCAGCGGCTGCTGATGAAGCTGGCCGGCGGCGGCGACCTCAGCCAGATCGACACCGCCGCGTTCCTGGAGCAGGCTGCCGAGTACGACGGCGGCGGTGACCTGCGGGACAGCCTGCACAAGTTCCGGATGACCGCCTGGAGCACCCACCCGGTGCCGGTGGCGCGGGCCGCGGCACTGCGGCAGTGGATCGACTCCGGTGGGTACGCGCAGGTGCTGGCCGGTGACTACCCACGCCGTGCCGACGACCCGGCCGCTTCGGTGACCGAGGAGATCAAGGCCGCCGCGCAGGCGTACCGCGAGGAGTTCGGCCGCAGCCAGGATCCGTTGGTCGGCCTGCTGCGTCGGCTGGGTTCCGGCGCGGCCGACGTCGGCGAGTGGGCCAGCGGTGCCGCTGGCCGCGCCCGGTCCTGGATGGGCGCGGCCAGCTCCACCGGCCGGCCCGGTGGCCGGCGGAGCTGACCCGGAGTCCGACGCGCGTCCGGCGCGGTCGACCTGGTGGCCGGCCCTGGTGGCCGGCGGAGTGACCTGCAGCCGGTCAGCGCAGCGCGGCCAGCCGCCGCTCGATCACGTCGGGATCGAACCGCGCCGGGTCCAGCGGTGCCTGCCCGTCGTCGAGACCGAGCCAGTCGCGTCGGTCCGCGTACTCCGGATGGGACGGGTCGGCCAGCACGTCGAGCAGGTGGGCGTAGCCCCAGACACCGCCGCAGTCCTCCGGCGGGGCGGCCCGCTCGCCACCCGTACACCGGGGGTAGACCGCCGTCGGGTCGCGGTCGGTGACCGCCACGACGGTGACCTTGTGGGTCCAGTCGTCGCCGAAGTCGTACCGGTAGGTGATCGTGTCGCCGACGGCCGGGGCGACCTGCTCCAGGGTGACCTTGCGCTCCGACTGGTGCCCGGTCCGGTCACCCGGCGGTGCGAAATCGCCGTACGGCGTCTCGAACAGGTGCAGATGGCTGTCGTCCCAGTCGAACGCCGACTGGATCACGTGGTGCAGGTCCTCCAACGGAGTGTCACCCACGACTTCCAGCTGTCGCCGGACGGGTGGCTCGCTGTCGGCCAGCACCACGTCGACCTGGTAGACCGGCGCCGGTCCCTGTGACTTCTTCCGTTTGGCCGGCAGTTTGCGCGCCGGTGCCGGCCGGACCGGCCCGGGACGGCGCTGCGCGGGGAAGGCACCGCCGTGCAGCAGGCCGGGGAGCAGGTCCGCCAGGTCGTCGGGACCGGCGTCGTGGTGCGGGGCCGGCGGCCGGTCCGACTCCGGCATGGTGGCCAGTCGGGCGTCCAGCAGGGTGGCCAGCACCGGGTACGGCGGCCCCTCGTCGTCGTCGGGTTCCGGTTCGTCGTCGAGTTCGTCGTCGGCCTCGTCGTGCACGCTGCGGGCGTCCAACGCCTGCTCGACGTGCCACCGCAGGTCGGCCGGGTCGAGTCGGGTCCGGGTGGTGCCCGGATCCCGGGTCAGTTCGTCCAGGGCCGCCGGCAGCTGGTCACCGTCCAGCAGCAGGATGTCCTGGGCGGCCGAGCAGTCAGCGTGGTCGACGATCACCATCATGGCGTGGGTACGGCCGGCCCGCCGGAAGGCGACGGTGAAGACCGAGTCGGTCCCGTCGGGGCTGTCGATCCGCCAGCAGTCGTCCACCGTCACCTCGGCGGCGACCTCGTCGGCCCACTTCGGCATCGGTACGCCGGTCCCGGCGAGGGTCGTCGCCGCAACTCTGGCCACCTCGGCGGCGGGCGGTGGGGACACTGCGGCGATCGCGGTCAGCAGCGCCACCGCCTCGGGACCGCCTCGGTCGGCGAGCTGCGGGATGAGCCCGTCGCGGAGTGGGCGAACGCCGTCGGGGTCGGGTTCGTCGCCGACCATCGCGACGAACATCGCCCCGGTGAGTTCGGCGGCGATCGGATCGTCGTCGTCGACCAGGGCGGCGGCGCCGCTCAGCAGGGTGCCGATGACGTCGCCGGTCTCCTCACTGCAGCCGGGGCAGTCGCACGGTTCGGGGTTGTCGGTGCCGTCCATCGCGCCAGTGTGCCCGTCCGCTTGCGGCGCCGCGAGGCGAGGTCCCGGCGTGTCGCCGGATGAGCAACGGACGGCCCCTACCATCGTCGGATGACGACTGCCATCCCCACCGCCGCCGACCTGCGGTCCGCCATCGCCCGGGAGATGCCCGGAGTTCGCGCCGACCTGGAGCGGCTGATCCGCATCCCCGGTATCGCCTTCGACGGGTTCGACCACAGCCAGGTGGAGCGGTCCGCTGCGGCGGTCGCCGAGCTGGCCCGGGGCTGCGGGCTGGACGTGCAGGTGGTCCGGGCCGGCGGGCAGCCGGCGGTGCTCGGCCGCCGGCCGGCGCCGCCCGGTGCCCCGACGGTGCTGCTGTATGCCCACCACGACGTGCAGCCGGTTGGTGATCCGGCGCTGTGGTCGAGTGACCCGTTCGAGCCGGTGGAGCGGGACGGCCGGCTGTACGGGCGGGGTGCCGCCGACGACAAGGCCGGAGTCATGGCGCACGTCGCCGCGCTGCGGGCGTTCGGTGACGCGTTGCCGGTCGGTGTGGTGCTCTTCGTCGAGGGGGAGGAGGAGTACGGCAGCGAGTCGCTGTCCCGACTGCTCGACGCCCACCGCGACGAGCTCGCCGCCGACGTGATCGTGATCGCCGACTCGGCGAACTGGGAGATCGGTGTACCGGCGTTGACCACGTCGCTGCGTGGTCTGGTCAACTGTTTCGTCGAGGTCCGTACCCTCGAACAGGCGGTGCACAGTGGCATGTTCGGCGGTCCGGTGCCGGACGCGCTGACCGCGCTCTGCCGGCTGCTGGCCACCCTGCACGACGAGGCCGGGGATGTGGCGGTACCGGGCCTGGTCGGCCGGACCGGCGCCGCCGTCGACCTGCCCGAGCAGCGGTTGCGGGCCGAGGCCGGCATGGTCGACGGGGTGCGGTTCACCGGCACCGGAGCGTTGACCGACCGGCTGTGGACCAAGCCGGCGCTGGCCGTGCTCGGCATCGACGCCCCGGCCACCGACGGCGCTCCGAACGCCCTGGTGCCGGCGGCGCGGGCCAAGCTGAGCCTGCGGTTGGCCCCGGGTGACGACCCGTCGGCGGCGTACGCGGCGCTGACCGCGCACCTGCGGGCACAGGCCCCGTGGGGGGCGCGGGTCGAGGTGAGCCTGGAAAGTGACGGCGACGCCTGCGTGATCGACGCGGCCGGTCCGTACTTCGACGCCGCCCGGGCGGCGTTCGCGGCGGCGTGGGACGGCGTGGCGCCGGTGGACGTCGGTGTCGGCGGTTCGATTCCGTTCATCGCCACGTTCCAGGAGATGTTTCCGGACGCGGCGATCCTGGTGACCGGGGTGGAGGACCCGTACACCGGCGCGCACGGGCCGAACGAGAGCCTGCACCTGGGCGAGTTCGCCCGGGTCTGCCTGGCCGAGGCGTTCCTGCTCGCGGCGGTGGCGGATCCGGCGATTCAGCTGCGCGGGCTTCCGGCGGTACGCTAGTCTTTCGAACATGAGTACGAACGAGGTGATTGCGCGGCTCGACGCCGCGGTCAGTGCTCTGCGGGGCGTCAGCGTCTCCGCCTGGTCCGAGGAGTCGCTGCGCGCTCAGCTCGGCGAGGTCTCGGTTGCCCTCTGCGCCATCGATTCCGCGTTGGCCCGGGTGGCCGACGAGGTGCGTGCCCACGGCCTGCGGGTGGAGGAGCCGGCGACGGCCGGCGTCTCGGGTCGGTCGTGACCTGGTCCGTCGGTCGGCTGCGGCTGGGTCGCGGCCGACCGACGGAGAGCATCACGGCGGGCCTACGGACGACACCTCGAAACGCTCGACCCGAGCGTCGCGGATCGCCGCCATCTGCCCCGACGACGGCCCCGAGCCCCGGAAGCGGAGCAGTTCCGCCTCGGACTCCCACCGTTCGTAGACGTTGATCCGGTCCGGCTCGACCAGGTCGGCGCTGAGGCTGAAGTCGCGGCAGCCCTTCGCGGCGCGGGCCGCCTGCACCACCGGTTGGCATTCAGCCAGGTATGCCGGCCGGCCGGCGGGCTCTACGTACAGTGCACCGGCGATGATGATCAATGCCGCTCCTTTGCGTCGGTTTCCGGCCAGTTCGGTCTTTGGCAAGTTCGGTCTCAGTTCAGCGGGGTTCGGATTCAGTTCAGCGGGGTGTGACCGGTCGGCACGCGCTCGGCGGCCGGTGGCGGCCCCGGCGGGCTGCCGGTGCCGAACGGGCGCCCGCCGAGCCGCTCGCGTCCGTGCGGGGTCAGCCAGTTGGCCAGGTCCGGGCCGGCCGGTACCACCCCGGTCGGATTGATGTCCCGGTGGACCTCGTAGTAATGCCGTTTGATGTGATCGAAGTCGATGGTGTCCCCGAATCCCGGCGTCTGGAACAGATCCCGGGCGTACGCCCAGAGCACCGGCATCTCGGTCAGCTTCTGCCGGTTGCACTTGAAGTGTCCGTGGTAGACGGGGTCGAAGCGCACCAGCGTGGTGAACAGCCGTACGTCGGCTTCGGTGATGGTGTCGCCGACCAGGTAGCGCTGGTTCTCCAGTCGCGCGGAGAGCCAGTCGAGCCGGTCGAACAACCGTCGGTACGCCGCTTCGTAGGCGTGCTGGCTACCGGCGAACCCGCAGCGGTAGACCCCGTTGTTCACGTCGGCGAAGACCACCGAGTTGACCTCGTCGATCTCGGCGCGTAGCGGCTCCGGGTAGAGCTGCGGCGCGCCGCTGCGGTGGTACGCGGTCCACTCGGTGGACAGGTCGAGGGTCATCTGGGCGTAGTCGTTGGTCACCACCTGCCCGGTCGGCACGTCGACCAACGCCGGCACGGTGATGCCGCGCTCGTAGCCGGGAAATCGGGCGAAGTAGGCGTCCTGCAGCCGTTCGACACCGAGCACTGGATCCCGTCCGTCCGGGTCGAGGTCAAAGGTCCAGCTGCGCTTGTCGTGGGTCGGCCCGGCCACGCCCATCGACAGGGCCTGTTCCAGACCGAGCAGCCGGCGGACGATGATCGCCCGGTTTGCCCACGGACATGCCCTGCTGACCACCAGCCGGTATCGATGCGATTCTACCGGATATCCATCGCGCCCGTCGCCGGTGATCCGGGTCGCGATGTACCGCTGATCGCGGGTGAACTCACCGCCGGGGTTGACGTAGCTGCCGTCTGCCGTCTTCGCCATGTCTGCACCGTACCCATCCGACGGGCACCGCACCTGGTCCGGACGTAGTCGGGTTGACAGCGGCAGCCTCCTGTGCGGTATCGGTCATGCCGGTGGCTTCGGTGGACGTCGGACGCGGGATTGGTAGTCTGCTCAGCCAGTTATCGCCCGGCGACGTGCACCATGGCTCATCGTCGTGCAACTCTCCGGTGGGCGTTGACCCACCTGAAATCACCCCGGAGGCAGGGCATGGCTTCACTCGACACGGCACTCAAGGACGCGATGAGCATCGAGGGTGCCATCGGTGCCGCGCTGGTCGACTATTCCAGCGGAATGACACTCGGCACCGCCGGTGGCTCGGCCGAGATGGATCTCGCGGTGGCTGCGGCAGGCAACACGGACGTGGTCCGAGCCAAGATGCGTACCCTGGAGATGCTGAAGATCGCTGACGGCATCGAGGACATTCTCATCACGCTGGACACCCAGTACCACCTGATCCGTCCGGTCTCCTCCCGGTCCGGTCAGGGCCTGTTCTTCTACCTGGCGCTGAGCCGGTCCCGGTCGAACCTGGCCCTCGCCCGGCACCAGCTGCGCCAGCTCGAAGCCTCGATCGAGCTCTGACCGGGCCGGTAGGAGTTTTCGTCTGCTCGCCGGGGCGGGCGGCTGGGTGCGCTCGGCGGCCCTTCCCGGCGAGTGCGCTGCCCGGGTGGAATGACGACCCCGCCCCGTACCGTCGAACGGAGATCAGTCATGTCTGGGACCAACGGCAGCGTTCCGTCACCTCCGAATCCGGCGTCCGCTGAACTTGCCTCACTGAAACACGGCGTCACCGGCGTGATCGGCTCGGTGATCGCCGGTGTCGACGGGCTGTTGCTGCTGCACGATCTGACCGACGGGACAGAGCCGCACGACCTGGCGGCGCTCGCGGCGGCGACCTTCGGGCTCGGTCGGCAGACCGGCCTCGCTCTGCGGCAGGGCCCGTTCCGGGAGTCCACCGTCCGCAGTCACAAGGGCTACTTCTCGGTGTACGCGATCAACGACAGTGCGCTACTCGCGGTGCTCGGCGCCGACGGGCTGAACGTCGCCCGGCTGCACATCGAGGCGCGCGGGGTGGCCGGCCGGTTGACCACCATGCTCGACGAGCACCTGGCAAATCAGGTACGGCTCTGAGAAAACGTCAACCTTGGGTTGACGTCGGACACGCGTCAACTTAAGGTTGACGCATGTCCGAATATCTGCCGCTCGGCAATCCGGTCCGCCTCGACGACCTGATCGCCGGGATCAAACAAGCCAGTGACGACCGACTCGCCCAGCTCAGCAACGCCGTCGTCGTCGGCGACCACCTCGGCGAACTCGCCGATCACCTGATCGGTCACTTCGTCGATCAGGCCCGCCGGTCCGGCGCGTCGTGGACCGAGATCGGGCGCAGCATCGGGGTCAGCAAACAGGCCGCGCAGAAGCGGTTCGTACCGAAGACCCCGGAGGAACCCAACGACCTCGACCCGCAGCAGGGGTTCAGCCGGTTCACTCCGCAGGCCCGCAACGCGGTGGTCGCCGCCCAGCACGAGGCCCGCCGGGCCGGCAACGACGAGATCACCACCGGGCACCTCGTCCTGGCCCTGCTGGCCGACCTGGACAGCCTCGCCGCCCGGGTTCTGGCGGATCGGGTGGGCGACCTGGACCGGATTCGTCAGGTGGCGGCGACGGCCCTGCCGCCGGCGGTCGACCACGTGCCGGAGCTCGTCCCTTTCGACGCCCAGGTGCGCAAGGTGCTGGAGCTGACTTTCCGCGAGGCGCTACGGTTCGACGACCGGATGGTCGGGACGGCCCACATCCTGCTCGCCCTGCTGGAGTACGCCGCCGGGGCCGGCCCGCTGGCCGATCTGGGAGTCACCAAACCCGACGTCGAGACGTACGTCCGCTCTGCGGCCTCTCGGGAGGACCTGCCGGCGGCCTGATTTTCCGTCCGCCGTCAGCCGTCAGCCGTCAGCCTCGGCGGTTGTCGGTCGACGGTTGGCGGGCAGTTTGCGGGTGTCCCGCAGTTCGAGATACGGCTCGCGGTCGTCCGGATGGCCGGCCGCGATCGCCCGGCCACGCTCCAGTTCGGCGTCCAACTCGCCGCCGAGCAGGATCGCGATGTTGGTCAGCCACAACCAGACGAGGAAGACGATCACGCTGGCGATGGCGCCGTAGGTCTCGTTGTACGACCCGAAGTTGGCGACGTAGAACGCGAATCCGGCGGAGACCAGCAGCCAGAGCAGCACCGCCAGGACGCTGCCCGGACTCACCCACCGGAACCCGCCCTGCCGGGCGTTCGGCGTGGCCCAGTACAGGATCGAGAACATCAGACTGACCAGGACCACCAGCACCGGCCACTTGGCGACGTCCCAGGCGGCGACCGCCTCCCGTCCGACACCCAGCAGTTCCCCGGTCCGGGCGGCCAGTTCCCCGGTGAAGACGACGATCAGGGCGCTGGCAATCAGCATCAGCCCGATGACGGCGGTGACGCCCAGCCGGATCGGCAACGTCTTCCAGATCGGGCGACCCTCCGGCACGTCGTAGATGGCGTTGGCGGCCCGCATGAAGGCCCCGATGTAGCTGGACGCCGACCAGAACGCGGCGAGCAGACCGACGACGGCCACCAGGCCAGCCGTGTCGGAATTCTCCCGGACCTGGGCAATCGACTGGTCGAGGAAGCCGCCGATCTCGCCGGGCGCGAGACCGCCGATCACGCCCTGGACGTCGTCGGTGGCGCCGCCGCCGAGCAGCCCGAGCACCGCCACCAGCACCAACAAGCCAGGAAAGATCGACAGTACGCCGTAGTAGGTGAGCCCGGCGGCCAGGTCGGGCACTGCGTCGGCGGTGAACTCGCGGATCGTACGCCGAGCGGCTGCCCACAGCGACGAGGCAGACAGCCGGGCCGGGTGGTCCGGCCCCTCGTCCGGCCCCACCGGCGGCCGGTCCGGATCGCCCGGGCTCCGGCGTTCAGTCACCGGCCCGTCCTGGCCCGGTTGGATCCCTGTGGTACCCGCTGTCGACATCGTGGCGACCTCCGATCGGTGCGGTACGAGGATCCTGCCCAACCGCCACCCTGGCCAATCCTCGGGTCGTCGTCCCCCTGCGCCGGACGGGCCGATCGACTTCAAGGAACACCCCTGGACCGCCAGATCGGGTCGGACGCGTACCCCGGGCCGGATGCGACGATGGTGGCGGCCGGCTCGGTCGCCGGCCACATCTCAAGGGGCGCTGCAGTACCTGGCGGCAGACTTCTGGGTGCGTGAATTCATGACACTTCGTGCCACGATCGTCGGTGCCGGTCTTGCCGGCTCGCTGACTGCGGTCGCATTTGCCCGTTCCGGCGTCGGAACCTCCGTCTACGAGGCGTACCTCGATCCCGCCGGGACGACCGGGGGCTTTCTCAACCTGACCGCCAACGCGCTCGGGGCCGCTGCACTCGGTCGGCTGTCTGGAGCAGATACAGGCACGCGGGATCGTGGTGAACCGGCTGTGCCTGTGGAGCGGCGAAGGCCGGCTGCTGGGTCGACTGTCCCGGGCCGGACGCCTGGCCAACCGGCCGATGAACGTGTCGATCATGCGTGGCGACCTGGTGTCCGTACTGCGCGACGAAGCGATCCGGGCCGGCGCGGAGGTCCACACCGGCCGCTGACTGGCCGGGGCCACCAGCAGCACCGGTGGGGTGACCGCGCAGTTCATCGACGGGGCCCGGGTGGAGTGCGACGTTCTCGTCGGTGCCGACGGGACGCATTCGCGGGTGCGCCGGGTGATCAGCAACGCGGCGCCACCGCCCGAGTACGGCGGACACTGCGCAATCGACGGGGTGACCCGGCTGCCGGGCATCGTGGCCGGGACGTTGCATCTGGTGGTCAGCCGGCAGGGCTGCTTCCAGTACACCGCCAAGCCGGACGGCACCGTCTGGTGGAACGCGCTCGTGCCGACCGGCGACCTCGACCCGGCGGAGTTGGCTGGCATCAGCGAGCAGGGCTGGCGGAGCCGGCTGTCCGCGCAGTACGGCCAGGGCGACACCCCGTGCGCCACGCTGATCGCTCAGTGCACCACGCTGGGCCGCCCCGTGCCGCTCTATCTGCCGCAGCGGTTGGCGCACTGGCGACGGGGCCGGATGGTGGTGCTCGGCGACGCCGCCCACCCCGTCGGGTACGGGCTCGGCGCCGGGCTCGCCCTGGAGGACGCCGTGGTGCTCGGCCGCTGTCTGCGTGACGTCGACGACGTGCCGATGGCGCTGGCCACGTACGAGTCGATGCGCAGGTCCCGGACGGAGCGGGCGCTGCGCGCCGGCACGCGGTACGGCCGGTTCCGTAGCCTGCCCGGCCGCGGCTGGCTCGACGTCGCTCTCGCGCCGCTCTACCGCCGGTACTTCTGGGGTGGGGCGTCTTCCTGGCTGCTGGCGTACGACGTGGAGTGGCACCGCCGGGTCCGCGTCTGACCAGCGTCGGTCCGACCGACGTCGGTGGTCGGATCACCGTCCGGCTGACCATCGTCGGGCGGCCGCAACGACCGACCCGGGCCGCCACGCAACACTCCGCAACTGCACGCCAACCGTGCGCCGGTGACGGTCGCCCTGACCCTGATCTGTGGCCTGGCGATGGTGCCCCAGCTGCGCTACGACTGGCTGTCCGGGCTGGCCTTCTTCAGCCTGGTGATGCTGCTGATCAACTGCCCGTTGCGGTGGTGGCCGGCGCTGGTGGTCGGCCACACCGTGGTCTTCGTGGCCATCGCGGTGGGCCTGCTGCGGGTCAGCGCCGACTCGGTCGTGATCCTGATCTGCTGATCGCCATCACCAGCGGCGTGCAGGTGGCGATCTACAACCAGATCGACACCTCGATGCAGTTGTTGCAGGCGCGGGCCGAAACTGACCCAGTTGGCGGTGGCCAGAGAATGGCTCCGGATCGCCCGCGACCTGCATGACATCCTCGGCCAACGGCTGTCCGCGGTGACCCTCAAGGCCGATCTCGCCGCCCGGATGGTGGACTCGGCGCCGGACCGGGCGGTGACCGAGGTGGCGCGGGATGCGCTGGCCGAGGTGCGGGCGGCGGTCTCCGGCTACGGCTTCCTCTCGACCTGAGATGGATTCGGGGATGGCTGTGCCGCAGAGCTGGCAGGAACGGCGGTTGATGCCGACCTGCGAGGGTGGTGAGGTTCGATATGAGGCTGACAGGAGCGGTGCTCTCCATAAAGACTATTGCTCATGAGTACGACCGATGCTCTAATTCGTGGTACCCGGTCGGGTAAGCTTCGGCGGTACTGACCTGCACGATCGGTGCGGTGGTGCCGGTGCCGGTGCCGGTGCCGACGGGACCGCTCGAAGGAGGAGAGGCCTTGGCTTCCGCACGCGCGCTGCGGGAACGCGTCCGCAAGGAACTGACCGACGAGATCGTCGAGATCGCCAAGGCGCAGCTCGCCGACCGGGGTGCCGAAAACCTCTCCCTGCGGGCGATCGCCCGGGATCTCGGCATGGTCTCCTCAGCGGTCTACCGCTACTTCCCGAGCCGTGACGACCTGCTGACCGCGCTGGTCACCGACGGCTACAACTCCGTCGGCACCGCCGTCGAGCAGGCCGACGAGGAGGCGGCGGCCGACGACTTCGCGGGCCGGTGGCGGTCGGTCGGGCAGGCGCTGCGTAGCTGGGCGATCGAGCACCCGCACGAGTACGCACTTCTCTACGGATCACCGGTACGCGGCTACCACGCCCCGGAGACCACTCTGCAGGCGGCGATGCGGGACAAGGTCGTGCTCGGCCGGATCATCAGCGACGCGCACCGAGCCGGAGTGCTGCGTACCCCGCCGACCGCTCAGGCCACGCCCGAGTCGCTCGGCGGTGACCTCGAGCGAGTGCGGTCGGCCGTGCTCCCAGCCGTGCCCGACGAGTCCGTCATCGCCGCGCTGGCCGCGTGGAGCGGGCTGTTCGGGATGCTCAACCTGGAGCTGTTCGGCCATTTCAACAACATCATCGACGACCGGGCAGCCCTGTTCGACCAGGCCCTGACCCGCCTGGCCGAGTTGGCCGGACTGCCGACCTGACCCGACACACCACGCCAAGGCACCGCGACACCCCTCGGAACACCGCGGTACGCCACGCCCGAACAACTGGAGACTGTCCGTGCGGATCATCGTCATCATCTGCACAGCCGTGCTCATCATGGAGTTCGTCCTGCACGGCCTCGCCATGTACATCGGTATGGAGGCAGGTATCCAGCCGTTGCAGAACCACTTCGGGTTCCGCCCCAGCCGGGCGTTGACCCTGCTGATCGCGGTCCTCGACACTCTGGCCGCCGCCGGCCTGGTGATCGGCATCTGGCGGCCGGGGATCGGCGCCATCGCCGCCGGCTACACAGTGGCCTTCTTCGGCATGATGCTGATCCTGCGCTTCTACCGTAACCTCGGCGGCATCCTGCCGCCCGACTTCCCGCTCTTCTTCGCCCTCGGCGTGGTCGTCCTGGTACTGCAGCTGATGCGTTGACGCCCGCAGCGGACGCGAGTCGGAGCCGGTGGGCGAAGCGGCCCCAGCGGGCGAGGTTGGCGCGGCGGCCAACCGCACCGGCCGGGCCGGCCGGTACCCGCACAATATTCCCGACTGGTGATCGGCGTGGAACGATGGGCGGATGCCACGAGGTGCGAAGGCGGGTGAGGAGCGGGCCGGGGTGCCGTTGACCAACCTCGATCAGCCGCTGTTCGACGGCGCCGGTGCGACAAAGCGCGACCTCGTCGACTATCTCGACGCGGTGCACGACCGGATCGTCCCCGCGCTGCGCGACCGGCCGCTGTCGGTGGTCCGGGTCCGACCCGGCCAGCCACCGTTCATGCAGAAAAACCTGCCCGGGTACGCACCGGACTGGATTGCCACCGCCGAGGTGTGGGCGGACCGTTCCCGGCGGATGCTGACCTACGGTCTGTGTAACGACCGGCGGACTCTGCTCTGGTTCGCCAATCAGCGGTCGGTCGAGTTCCATCCGACTTTGACGACAGCCGGCGAACGGGCGTACCCGACGCACCTGATCCTCGACCTCGACCCGCCGCCGGGCGGCGCGTTCCGGTTGGCGGCGCAGGCGGCCCTGCTGGTCCGCGAGGTGCTGACCTCGTGCGGCATGGCCGGGGCGGTGAAGACCAGCGGCGCCAAGGGTGCGCACGTGTTCGTGCCGCTGGCGGGTGACGCCGACCATGCCGACGTCGCCGCGGCGACCCGGGCGATCGCGACCCGAGCCGAACGCCTGGACCCGGCGCTGGCGACGACGGCTTTCATCGTCGAGCAGCGGGACGGCAAGGTCTTCCTCGACTCGACCCGGGCCGGCGGCGCGACCGTGGTCGCCCCGTACAGCCCACGGCTGCGGCCGGGTCTGCCGGTCTCTTTCCCACTGACCTGGGAGGCGCTGGAGGCGGCGGTGCCGACCGACTACACCATCGGTACGGTGCCGTCCCTGCTCGGCGACGGCGATCCGTGGGCGACGCTGATGCCGCTGCCGCAGCGCCTCGATCCCGGCCTGGTCGAGCAGGGGCACGGCATCCCGATCGCGCGGGTGGTCGCGATGCACGAAGGCAAGCGCCGCGCCGCCGAACGCCGTAGACGCGAGGCCCGGGAGCCCGACGGCGGGCCGGGCTGACCCTGTCCGGGTACGACGGCCCTGTCCGGGTACGACGGTCAGTCGATCCGGCCGACCGGCTCGCGCTTTTCAGCCTGGAACACGTCCTCGGTGCGGCCGCGGGCCCAGTAGCCGGATATCGAGATCGCCTCGCGGGGGACGCCTCGTGCCTGGAGCACCTTGCGGACGGCCTTGATCGACTCTCGCTCGCCGTGCGCGAAGACCTGCACGGCGCCGGGAGAGTCCTTGGCAGGCGGCCAGGGCCAGTCCTCCATCGCGCGGGCGAGGAACACGGTGTCACCGTCGTCGGCGTTGACCAGCCAGTTCACCGTCACCTGGGCGGGGTGTTCGAGGTCGATGATGTCGGCCGGATCGGTGATCTCGAGGTGCGCGACGCCGCGCGCGTGCTCCGGCAGTGCCTGCAGGGACGCGGCGATCGCTGGCAACGCGGACAGGTCCCCGGCGAACACGTGCCAGCCGACCTCCGGGTCGGGCGCGTACGCACCGCCGGGACCCGACATCACCAGCCGGTCGCCGGGCGTGGCCTTGGCCGCCCACACCGCCGCCACCCCGGCGTCGCCGTGGGTCACGAAGTCGATCGCCAGCCGCCGGGTGGCCTGGTCGAACCAGCGGACCGTGTAGGTACGGGTCACCGGCCGTTGCCGGGCCGGCAGGGTGGTTCGCAGCGCGGCGAGGTCGTAGGGCGGCTCCAGCCCGAGCGTGGGGTCGACGAACAGCAGCTTCACGTACGCGTCGGTGTGGCCGGCGTAGCTGAATTCGGCCAGCGACGGCCCGGCGAGAACCACCCGCACCAGGTGCGGCGTCAGCCACTCGGTGGACTCGACCGTGAGTACGTACTGATTCGGTGCCTGCCGCCGGGTCGTCGCCATCGCATGTTCCTCCGCTTCGCTGCTCCTTCTTAGGTTAGGCGAGCCTACTTCGCGGCGTACTGCGTGGCGACGGAGGCCGGTGCGGCGTGACCCCCCCGGGCGACTTCGTCGTGTACCGGCTCCGAGATGGCTTGCTAACCGTGCCGCAACAGCCTGACCGAGGCCGGGGTCTTTCGGAACCCGCCGGTTACCGCGGGCGGGTACGCCGCAGAAAGGGCTCCTCGGTGCCAGCCAACGCGTCGCCGGCCGTTTCACTATGTGCTGACCGTGCTGACACTGTCGGTCGCGCTGCTGCGGGGGCGGCGGAGGTCCCGGCGCTCTGCGGTGGCTCCCGGGCCGCCGCGCGGCGGGACGAGCTAGAAGAACCCGGCCCACCCGGCAAGCTCCTCGACTGAGCGCCCCCCGGTGTCAGTCGGCGGGGGCCGCCGAGGCGGGGCGGGTGGCCGCGACGGGTCGAGCGTCGGTCCGGTGGGTATCCGCGAGACCAGCGTGGTCGGCACATCGGTCGCCTGGGTCGCCGAGTAGCCGAGTAGCCGAGCTGCCCGAGGACGGTCGCGTTGGGCACCGGGAACTTGATGCCGAGGTCAGTGACGACGTAGTACGGGCCGGTATCGGCGGTCGGCGCGCCGAGAACCCGCCCGGCGGCGACCCGGCCCGGCGGCACCAGCACATAGTCGGCGAGGATCACACCGTCGCGGGTGACCGAGTCGGTCGGTACGGCCTCGTCGAGGCCGGCCACCGTACCGCCGACAGAGGTGATCGTCGGTACGGTGCGTGCGTCGCTGGTGACCGCGCACAGCGTGTCGCCGGTTGCCGGTCGGATCAGCGCGGGCGGCGTCGCGGGCGGCGACGCGGGCGGCGCGCTGTCTCCGGCCGCTGGCCGCACCTGGCTGCTGGTCGGTGCCGCCGTAGCCTGGGACACAGGTATCTCGACCGGCCACGGTGAACTCGGCGCGCAGGATTCTCCGTTGCAGCTCGGTGATCGGCGCGAGCCCGTCGTCGAGGACGAGGTAGTACTGCGGCCCCGAACCGGTCTGCGCGACCAGCACCTCGCCGATCGCCCAGCCGTCCACTTCGCTGGACGGCTGGTTGCGGCCGCTGAACGCGACCCGTTCGATGGCGTTGCCGGCGGGTAGCGCGTCGAGCCACGCCGGGCCGACCGGTGCGGCGTTGACCTCTCCGAAGAGGGCGGGTACGACGTTGCGGGAGTCGCGGACCAGCACGCCCTCCTCCGCCAGCGACCGCCCGCCGACCGGTGCCCGGGACACGACCAGAGAGACGGTCTCGACGGTTCGGCCGGTGTCATCCCCGCTGGGCGCCGAGCAGATCGTCCAAGGTAGGCCAATGTGCTTACTGGCCGGTGCCAGAGAGTTGGGCGCGCCCGGAATACCGATCGTGACGCCGCGGGGCGTGCTGGCCAGCGAGTTGCCAGGCACCCGGAACACGGGCGCGTCGGGGCGGCCGGAGGCCAGCACCGCCGACGCGTAGTTGAGCGTCGGGTGCAGTTTGCCTTGACGGTAGATGAAGCTGGCGCCGGTCTCCTTCTCGATCACGACCGCGCCGTCGGCCTGCCACCTGTCGCTGCCGGCCTTGGTCACGATGCCGTAGATGCCGAACCCGGCGGCTACCAGGATGGCGATCATCAGGCCGCCGAAGATTGCGCCGACACCGCGGCGCAGCGGGGACTGCTGCGGGTCGGTCTCGCGCATCACGTAGGCAGATATGACCCGTTGAGTGAGGAACTGGTACGAGTGGAGTTGGTCGCGTCGCGTGGCCATGTCTGGGTCACCCCCCGTCGGGGCGGGCGCCGGCACGCGAACCAGGCCGCGTAGGTCGATCATCTCCGGGCTGTCCGATGCCGTCGCTCGCGTCGATCGTCACGGAGCCGGCCTCACCGGCCGCGACCTCCAGGGCATCGCGGATGCTCGGGTAGGCCCCCGAACGCTGTGGCTGCCGCGCTCATCACCGCGCAGACGCCAGTCGTGCCCGACGAATGCGATTGCTCCAATCTAGGGAGTCGGGCTTGGCAAAGCCGGCATGATCCAGTTGGATTGGTCGACCTGGTCCAGGAAGGAAATGGTTCCGAGGCTACTTGACAGGTTGATCGGGAGCCTGTTTCGTACTCGTGTCCTGGGCGTGTGGCGGGCTATGGTGCGGTGGGGGCACGGTGAGCGGTCTGCTCGGCATCTCGATCGTCAACTACCGTAGTGCGGGTGACACCGGCTGCCTCATCCGTTCCATCGTGACCGGACGAGCCACCGGTCCGCAGGCCACCGGTCCGCGCATCGCGATCGCCATCGTCGACAACAGCGACCAGGCCGCCGAACTGTCAGAGATCGCCGGGTCCGCCGAGCGTGCCGGCGTGACGGTCCGGGTGATCGCCGGGCACGGCAACGTCGGGTACGCCGCCGGCAACAACCTCGCCGCCACCTGGCTCCTGGCCGAGGGCGCTGACGTCATATGGGTGCTCAACCCGGACACTCGGATCGCGGGCGGCGTGCTCGCCTCGGCCCTCGATGTGCTGCACGCCGGCGACCGCGCGATCGGCGCGACGGCCAGCGTCGCACCGGGCGGCGGGCCGGACCTCGGCATGGTCGACCTGTGGACCGGCCAGAGCGGACGACCGCCCGCCGGCGGGGTGCCAGGGTCGAGCAAACTGGTCTACGCGGCCGGCCACTCGCTGCTCGTCACCCGCCGCGCGTGGCAGGATCTGGGCGGGTTCTCCGAGGACTTCTTTCTGTTCTACGAGGAGGCTGACATAGCGCTACGTGCGGCCCGGTTGGGCATCTCGACCACAGCGGTCCCGGACCTGGCCGTCGAGCACACCGGCGGGGTGGCGACCGGGGCGACGGCGGACATGGCGGCCAAGTCGACCACGACGTACTTTCACGCCAGCCGCAGCTGCATGATCTTCTTCCGCAAGCACTATCGGCACCGGGTGCCGTTCGCCGCCGCGGCCCGGCTCGGCTACGCCGCGAAGGCGCTGCTCGCCCGCCGCCCCGACGCGGCGACCGCCGTCATCCGGGGCACCGTCGCCGGGTTGCGGGCTTGACGAGCCGAGGGCTGAGCCCGGGCCGGTCCGGGCCGGGCCGGTTCAGGCCAGCGGCGTACGCGATCCGGCGCGCGGTCGGCAGCGCGACGGTGATGTACGTGGCCGCGCTGGCCATGTCCGGGTTCGCCATCCTGCTCAGCGTCGCGCTGCCGCCGGCAGAGCGCGGCCTGCTGGTCGCTACGACGACGAGCGCGACCGTCGGCGTCGCAGTCGGCGGGCTGTCACTGGAGACGTTCATGCTCGCTCAGGGCAGCGACTGGCTACGGGAGCGGTCCGGGCGGCGCAGCCTCGCCGTCTACGCTGCCACGGTGCCGCTGTCGGCCACGCTGGGCTGGGTCTTCGCCTGGTACGCGGAGGCGGCGTCACCGGCACTCGCGGCGACCGGGGCGGCGTGCGTCGCGGCCGGCACCATGCCCGCGGCGGCGGGCCTGACCCTCGGGCGGTTCGTCGCCGTCTACCGCCAGCGCGCGCTGTTCGCCGCCACCGCGCCCGTGCTCTACCTCGTGCTCATCCTCGCCTCGGTCGACGACGCGACGGTCTGGCTGCTGGCCTGGCTGGGCTGCCAGGCGGTGATGGCCGTCGCGATGTGGGCGGCGCACGGGGCACCGTTGGGCGCGATGGCGCGGCGCGCCTCGGCGGAGCCCGAACGCCTCGCCCGGCTGGGCCTGACCCACACCGGCGCGGTGGCACAGATCTTCACGTACCGCTTCGACCAACTCGCGCTGGCCCGCTACCAGGGCGCGGACGCACTGGCGATCTACTCCCTGGCGGTAGCGGCGATCGAGTTCTCCCAGGCCGGCGCAGTCGTCGCAGCCCAGCGTACGCTGCGCGACCACGAGGAAGGCTCGGCCGATCGGCTGCGCGGGGTGCTGCGTCGGGCTGTCTACCTGGCGGTCGGCATGGGAGTGCTGGTGCTCGTCGGGCTGGCCGGTATCGGGGTGCTGACCAGCGGGTACGCGGCGGCGGTGCTGCTCGGTGCGCTGCTGGTGCCGCGCAGCGTCGCGGTGTCGGTCGGTAAGGTCCTCAGCGCGCGCCTGGTCAACCTCGGCGGCGAGCGCACCACCGCCGTGATCGCGCTCGGCACCGCGCTGGCCGCAGTGGTCGGCTATCCTCTCGTCGCCGCGCCGTACGGGGCGTGGGGCGTCGCCGCGCTGTCGGTGGCCCTGTTCGCCGCGCACAGCACGGCGCTGGGCCTCGCCGTCCGGTCCGGGGCCGGTCATCGGGTGGCGGGGGACAGGGACAGCGGGCGTGAATAGCGACGGAACCCGCGTCGTCGCGGTGGTGCTCAACTGGAACTGCGCGGACGACACGATCCGCTGCGTCCGGGCGGTCGCCGCCGGCAGCGCCGTGCCGGAGGTGGTCGTCGTCGACAACGGCTCCACCGACGACTCCATCGACAAGCTGCGTACGCTCGGTGATGCGGTGACGCTGGTGCGGCTCGACGCCAACCTCGGCTACGCCGGCGGGATGAACGCCGGTATCCGGGTCGCGCACGACCGCGACGCGGCCTTCGTCTGGCTGCTGAACGCGGACTGCGTACCCCGGCCGGACACGCTGTCGGCGCTGTTGGCGCATGCGGACCGGTACGCGGTGTCCACATCGGTCCAGACGACGTCCGCGCGACCCGACGCCCCCGACCCGGAGCCGTACGTCGTCGCCGCGACGCTGCCGGGCGGCCGGGTGCGGCCGGTCCACTGCGCCGGGTGCGAGGTCGGTGCGCACGATGTGGACGTGGTGACCGGCGCGGCCATCCTCCTCGGCGTCGGTTGGGCCGTCCGGGTCGGCCTGTTCGACGAGCGGTTCTTCCACTACAAGGAGGAGTTCGACCTGGTACGGCGGATCGCCACGGCGGGTGGCCGGATCGGCCTGGTCTGCGCCTCGCAGGTGTGGCACCGGCGGGGCGGCAGCCTGGCCGGTTCGAGTCCTCGCGCGCAGTACTACCATCACCGCAACGAGATCCTCTACGTACGCAAGCACTACCCCCGTCCGCTGCGGCGGATCCTGATCGGGGAGCCGGTCCACTACAAGAACCTGGCCAGGTCGGTGCTCCGCCTCGTCGCCGGAGGCCGCAAGGACCGGCGCCGGGCGCTCGCCGTTCTTGCCGGCTACTGGGACGGGCTGCGTGGAGTGCACGGCCCGACGGAGAGGTTCTAGCGTGCACGCCCTGTTCGTCAGCCACTCCGCCGATCTCATGGGCGCGGAGCGTTCGTTGCTCGCCCTGGTCGGCGAGGCGGTACGGGCGCGCGGGCACCAGGTCACCGTCACGCTACCCGGGGACGGGCCGCTGCGCGCGCAGCTCGCTGCGGCCGGCGCCGACGTGGTCGTGCTGCCGACCCGGTTGTGGATGGGCCGGCGGTACGGCCCTGCGGTCGGCGCGGTCCGACTGTTCCAAGCACTCGCGTCGGTTCCCCGATACCGGCGTCTGCTGCACCGAACGCGGCCGGACGTCGTGGTCACCAACTCGGCGGTGGTACCAGCCGGGGCGATCGCCGCGCGGATGGCCCGGCTGCCGCACGTCTGGGTGGTGCGGGAGAGCCTGCTCAGCAACCCGAGCCTGCGGTCCGTGCTGCCCCGGGCCGCGATCGTCCAGCTCATCGCGCGCCTCTCGGACGGCGTCGTGGCGGTTTCCGCGTACGCCGCCAGCCAGGTGACCAGCGCCGTACCGATGGCGCGGACGAAGCTGCGGGTGATCCCGCCGCCGGTCGAATCCGGTGTCCCCGGGCCGGGTGCGGACCGTCCGGTCGCACTGGAGCGGCTGCTGCTGCTGGGCCGGCACAGCGCCGAGAAGGGCCAGGCCGACGCGGTGCAGGCGCTGGCGATCTGCGCGCGCCAGGGCCGCGCGTTCACCCTCACCCTGGCCGGGGTCGGTGACGGCGCAGCGCGGAGCGACCTCGCCGACCTGGCCCGCCGGTACGGCGTCGAGGCGCAGCTCGAGACCGTAGCGTGGACGGACGACCCGGCCGCGTTGTACGCGCGGGCGGACGCGACGCTGATGCTGTCCCGCAACGAGGCCTACGGCCGGGTGACGTTCGAGTCGCTCCGCTGCGGCACACCGGTGATCGGCTACCGGGCGGGCGCCACGACAGAGATCCTCGCCGGTGGTGGCGGACTGCTGGTGGATGCCGACGCCGGTGCGCTCGCCTCGGCGTTGCTGGATCTGGCCGCCGACCGGGAGGCGTTCGGGCGGCTCACGGCCGAGGCGTCACGGCGCGGGCAGGAGCTCGCCACCGAACCGTCCCCGGCCGCACGCTTCGTCGCGTACCTCGAAGAGTTGGGCGCGGTCAGCTGATGTCGCACCTGCCCACGCTGCGTGGCGCGTCCCGTCCGGCGGACCCGGCCGTGGCGGTCGTCGCCGGGGCGGCTGCCGTGGCGGTCGGGGTGGTGGCGGCCTGGCAGCCGTTCGCGCTCGCCGCCGTGGCCGTCGTCGGCGTGCTCGCCTGGGGGCTGTGGACCCCGGATCGGCTCAACTACACGCTGTTCGCGGTCCTGTTGCTCGTCCCGGTCACCGCCGATCCCGGATACCCCGTCGATCCGGTATGGATAGTGTTGCTGGCGGCGACGGCGATCGCCGCACTCGGCCGGATTCAGCGCTTCCAGCCGTACGCGCCGCTGCCGTCCGGCGGGATGGTGGGATTCGTGGTCCCGGCGGCCTGCGTGCTCACCGGCCTGGTGTGGTGGACCGGCCCGAAGGACATTGTGATCGCCGTCGCGCCGCTGACCTGCTATGCGCTGGTCGGCTGGCATGTCGTGGCCGAGGCGCGGGCCGGTGCGCCGGTGGTCCGCCTGGCGCGGGCGTTCGCCTGGGTCGCCGTACCCGTCACGCTGCTGGCCGTCTACCAGCGGATGTCCGGCACCTGGCCGGTTCTCGACCAGCTGGCCATCAGCAACGCGTTCACGGCACAGGCGGGAGCCGGCAGGTCGGCCGGCACTATGGGACATCCGATCGTCTACGGCACGTACGGCATGCTGGCGATGTGCGTGGCCGTCGGCCTGCGCGGCCGGCTCTGGCAGGTGCCGTTCGCCGCAGGCGCGGTCGGCCTGCTGCTGTCCGGGTCGCGCAGCGCGTGGATCGGTACGGCCTGCGCGCTCGGCATCTGGTACCTGGCCCAGCCGCGCAAGCTCACCCGGCGCGGGGTCGGTCTGGTCGCGGCGTCCGCCGCCGCCGGCACCGTGCTGGTGGCCGTCGGTCCCAAGCCGGTGCGGGACCTGACGGACCTCGTCCGGGCCCGCCTGACCAACGTCGGCGGGTCGAGTTCGGCGACGGCGCGCTACCGCCGTACGGAAGAGGCCTGGTCCGGCATCATGGACGGTGCCGGCAGTGCGCTGTTCGGCCTGGGCCCGGAGGCGCACGTGCGGTTCTTCCAGCAGATCGGCATCTCCGACGGGCAGGCACAGGCGTTCGACAACAGTTACCTCACCCTCTGGTACGACTTCGGCGTGCTCGCGCTGCTGGTGTTCGTGTCCATCCTGGCGGTCGTGCTGGTCAAGCTCAGGTCGCTGACGGCACGGATGCTCATCGTCGGGTTCGCCGTACAGATCTGGTTCTTCGACTTCTACCTGTGGCCGGCCGCCGCAGGGGTGCTGCTGCTCGCCGTCGGCATCGGCGCCGCCGAGTCGCTGCGACCCGTCGACTGTAGGCTCCCCGACCCGGCGTTGACCGCCTTGCGACGATGAGCGGAGCGGACCTGCTGCTAACATTGCGCCGCTATTCCGGCGGGGTGTGAGGTTCAGCGTGAAGCTTTCCGGGCGGTTCGCCCCGGCTCGGCTGCTCAGTCGGCCTGCCTCCGACGGGCCGGGCGATGTCGCGCCATCCGTACCCCAGCAGCGGCACCAGCAGTGGCAGCAGCTCACCCTCGAGCGCCAGCTGCGAGCCGTGTGGTCGCAGCGGTGGCTGGTGCTGGCGCTGGTGCTGCTTGGCGGCGCGGGCGCGGGTCTCGCGTCCGCCCAGCAGGAACCCATGTACCGGGCGGACGCCCAACTGTTCTTCGCGCCGAACTTCACCACCCGCGACATCGGCCAACTCAACGAGGGCGGCAACTACATCCTGCAGCGGGTGCGCTCGTATGCCGAGGTGGGCAACAGCCCCGAGGTGGCCGAAGCCGTCGTCCGGCGGCTCGGACTGCCGTACCAGCCCTCGGAGTTGACGCAGCGGGTCACGGTGACCGGCGCGGCCGGCACGGCGGTGCTCACCGTCGAGGTCCGTGACCCGGATCCGGTACGCGCCCGCGACATCGCCGACGCGATCGCGGCGGAGTTTCCCGCATACGTCGCGCGCCTGGAGAAGCCGACCGGCATCGACGAGTCACCGGTCAAGGTCTCGGTGACCCGGCCGGCGACGACGCCCTCGGCCCCGGCCACACCGCAGGTCACCGCCGACACCGGGCTCGGCGCCGCCGGGGGCCTTGCGATCGGGGTCCTCGTCGCGGTGGTCCGCTACGCGCGCGACCGCACCGTACGAGACGAGAGCCACGCGGCCGAGGTCGCCGGCACCGTCCTGCTCGGTGCCGTCGCGGCCGGCGGGGGGAGGCCGCCGCTGGCGACCGGCGACGACACGGAGCCGCGCGTCGAGGCGTACCGGCAGATCCGCGCCAACCTGCGGCTGCGCGCGGCCGGGAGCCGGTTCGCCAGCCTCACGGTCACCGGCCCGGTGCCGGGGGAAGAAAGAACGGCTACTGCGGCGAACATCGCCATCGCGTTCGCCCGGGCCGGCGAGCCGGTCGTGCTGATCGACGCGGACGTACGGCATCCCGGCGTGCACCGGCTCTTCGACGTGCCGAACACAGTCGGCCTGACCAGCGTGCTGCGCGGCGAGGTCGCGGCCGAGCAGGCCACACACCGGCTCCCGGACCTGCCGTTGTACGTCCTGCCGGCCGGTCCGGTCGGGCCTGGGCCGAGCGAGCAACTGCTGGCCTCGGATGCGCTGGCCCCGGCGCTGGAGTCGTTGCGGCTCGGCGGCCGGTTCGTCGTGGTCGACGCGCCATCGCTACTGTCCGATGCGGAGACGCTGCTGCTGGCGGGCGCGACCGACGCGACGCTGCTGGTGGCCCGGGTCGGCTTCACCCGCGCTGATCAGCTGGCCGTCGCCACCGACGTGCTGCGTGCCCTACCTGTCAACCTGGTGGGCCTGGTGGCGACGCGGCGCGGGGCGGCGACGCGGCGCGGGCGCTCGGCGGTACCCGGTCGCCGGCACAGTCGCGTACGTTAATCCACATGAGCGATAGCGTCGCACTGCTCCTGCGACGTGTGGGGTTCGGTCCGACCTCGTCCGAGTTGGCCGCCGCGTCGAAGGCCGGATACGGGGCCACCGTGGCGCGCCTGATGGACCCCGGAGAGCAGGACCGGGGTGCAGCGGCGGCGCCGATGCCGGAGCTTGGCCCCGACGCGTTCGACGATCTGCCCGACCCGGGCGCCGAGCGGCGCGCCGCCGCGGAGGCGCTCCGCCGCCAGCAGACCGACACGATCATCCGGTGGTGGCTCGACCGGCTGACCGTCGCCGACCACCAGACCACCGAGAAGCTGCTGTTCTTCTGGCACGGGCACTGGGCGACCTCAATACGGAAGGTCGGAAGTCCGCAGTTCATGCTGGCACAGCACCAAAAGATACGGAGCTCGCCGACGTTCACCACAATGGCCCGCAAACTGGTCACCGACCCGGCGCTGGTCTACTGGCTCGACGGGCACACGAACACCAGACGGGCGCCGAACGAGAATTTTGCCCGAGAGCTGATGGAACTGTTCATGCTCGGCATCGGCCAGTACGGCGAACGCGACGTCAAGGCGGCCGGCCGGGCACTGACCGGCTGGAAGACCGACCTCAGCGTGCCGGCGACGGCGATCTTCGTACCCGAGGACCACGACGCCGGTCCCAAAACCATTCTCGGCGCCACCACGAAGTTCGACGCGCTCTCGCTGGTGGACCACCTCGCCGCCCGGCCGGCCTGCCCCCGGTTCATCGCGGACCGGCTGTGGTTCCGGTACGCGTCCTCCACCGAGCCGATCCCGGAGTCCACCCGGGGGAAGATGGTCGCGGCGTTCCCGGTGGGCATCTCGATGCTGCGCGCCCTGGTCGAGGACGAGCAGTTCCGCTCGGGGCGCTTCCGGATGGTGAAGCAGCCGATGGAGTGGCTGGTCGGAGCAATGCGGCAGCTCGGCATCCGCCCGGCGCGGCTCTCCGGCGAGGCCTTCCACACGGTCGTCAGTGGGCTCAAGGGTCTCGGGCAGGTGCCGTTCGCGCCGCCGAGTGTGGCCGGCTGGCCGAGCGGGACAGCCTGGCTGACCTCCTCGGCAGCCCAGGTAAGGCTGGGCCTGGCCGGCGTACTCGCCGAGTCGGCCGGCGGCGTGTGGGTCACGGTGGAGCGGTTGGCCGACGTACTCGTCGTTCCGACCTGGACCAACCGTACGTACGCGGCGTTGAAACAGGCGACGACACCGCGGGAGCTGATCACGCTCGGCCTGGCCAGCCCGGAATACCTGGTGAACTAGCATGGATCCGTTGACCCGACGCACGTTCCTGCTGGCCTCCGGCGCGCTCGGCGGCGGTGCGCTCGCCGCAGCCGGCCTGGGCATCGCTGAGCTGCTCGCCAAGGGCGACAAGGACGGCGAGCCCGGACCGGCCGACACGTTGGTGATCGTGACGCTGTACGGGGGCAACGACGGGCTGAACACCGTCATCCCGTACACCGACCCGGCCTACCACTCCGCCCGGCCGGAGCTGGCCTACGCCCCCGAGGAGGTGCTCCACCTCGACGGCGCGCTCGGACTCAACCCCGCGCTGGGCGGACTGAAGCGGCTCTGGGACGACAAGCGGTTGGCAGTCGTCCTCGGCGTCGGATACCCCCGGCCGGACCGCAGCCACTTCCGGTCGATGGACATCTGGCAGACAGGGTCGCCCGACACGCCGATCCGGACCGGCTGGGTGGGGCGCTGGCTCGACGGGATCCAGGCATCGCCGGAAGCGGCCGTCAGCTTCGAGCCGGTGCTTCCGCCACTGCTGGCAGGCGAGACGCGGGCGGGAGCGAGTGTCACGCTCGGCGTACCCCAACTGCCCGCCGGGATCAGCGCGGACATGGTCCGCGCGCTCGGGCGCGAACAGCGGGGCGAGGACGTCCTGCAGGCACGGGCGGCGACCGCGCTGCACGACTTTCTGCGGGTGGACGGCCTGATCCGACGGGTACGGGAGTCCGATCAGCCGTTCGAGGCCGGCGAGGCCGGACACCTCCCGGCCACCGGCACAGGCGGTGAGACGTCACTGGCCACCCAACTCGCGCTCGTGCACCGGTGCATCGAGGCAGGCGTACCCACCCAGGTCTACTCGGTCAGCCTGGGCGGCTTCGACACGCACGCCGACGAGCGGCCCGCGCAGGAGCGGCTGCTCAAGGAGGTCGACGGGGCGCTGACCATGTTCATGGACCGGCTGACGACGACGAGCCCGGCCGGGCGCAACGTCACGGTCGTTGTCTACAGTGAGTTCGGCCGCCGGGTGCGCGCCAATGCCTCCGATGGCACCGACCACGGGACCGCCGGACCGGTCTTCGTACTCGGCCCTCGAGTCGTCGGGGGCTTCCACGGCGAACAGCCCAGTCTCACCGACCTCGACGACGGCGACCTGAAGGCGACCACCGACTTCCGGGACGTCTTCGGCACGCTGCTCGCCTCCGTACTGCACGCCGACCCGGCCCGCTACCTGGAGGGATACCAGCCGAAGCCACTGTCGCTGATCGCGCTGTAGCTAGTGGTGGCGGTTGGGCCCGTGCGGGTCGGGCCCGACTTCGTCGGGCAACGCCTCGTCGTCGGGCCACGTCTGGTCGTCGGGCGCTGCCCCCTGTCGCGGGGCAGGCGGCGCCTGGTAAGCGGGTGCGGGTGGCTGGTAGATAGGTGCGGGCGGGTATTCCTGCGCTGGCTGTTGGGCCGGATAGGCGGGTGCCGAGGGGTACCCGGGAGTGGGCTGGCCCGGGTATCCGGACGCCGGCGAGAACGGATATGGCGCGGCCGGGGGCACCGGCTCGGCCGACGTGAGCTGGCGGCGGGCGCGGCGCTGCAGAAGCAGCACCACGAGCATGATCAGCCCGATCACCAGCGCGCCGCCGGCCGCGCCGCTGGCCCAGATCAGCCAGCCAGCTCCGCTGGAGAAGCTGTCTTCGATCTTCTGCAGCTCGGTGGCGTTCTGCCGGTACGTCTGGGCGACCGAGTTCACCGGCGAGTTTTCTACGACGGTGCCGAGCTGGCTGATGGCGGTCTCGTAGTCACCGGCGAAGTAGGCGTCGAGCCCGCTGCGGAACAGCTGATCGGTCTCGCCCAACGCGTTGTCGACGCCCGCCTCGGCGAGCAGCGCGGTGATGGTTTGCATCGGCACCAGCGCACGGTTCGCCCGGTCAGGCAGTTCCAGGTCGTTGTCGAGCACCCCGACGACGTGGCCGTTCGTGTCGATCGCCATCCCACCGAGCGAGTGGATGCCGACGTCCTTGTTGACCCGGTACACCGACGCGGAGCCGCGGGTGCCGGTACCAATGACCTTCACCGGCTTGGATCGCAGCGAGTACGTCGCCGTGCGGGGATCGACCTCGTCGGTGGCGTAGCCGACCACGACCAGCGAGGAACCCAGGTCGAGGGTGCCCGACGAGGTCAGTTCGACCGCGGGCAGGTTCTGCTGCTCCAGCTTGACCAGGGCGATGTTGCCGGCGTCGGCGTCCAGCACCTCGGTCACCTCGCCGGGGATCGCCGGGCTCTCCGTCAGACCGCCCGTGGGCGCGACGCCGAGCTGCCCGTACACCTGATGGTCCGGCTCGTCTGCGGCTTCGAGGCCGGTGAAGATGCTCTGGCGGAGGTTGTCGGCGACGTAGCGGTCGAGCGCGTCGGCCTCGAGAGTCTCCTCCGCGATGAGGATGCGTCCGAGCGAGTAGAGGGCGTTCTGCGCTGCGGTGTCCTTCGCCGGCCGTACGCAGAGCCCGTTGGTGATCACCTCGCCGCCGGTGCCGACGACGAAGCCGCTGCACCGCCGGGTGAACGTGATCGGCGACGCGCGCAGTGGTGCGCCGGACTGCTTGTCGCGCAGGTATCCGGTGTAGACCACTTCGACGTAGACCAGTGACGGCGAGGCGATCGCCAGGGCACGCTCATCCAGCGTGTACGGCGGAGCTGCGACCGCCGGAGCCGGCGTCACAAGGACCACCAGCGCCATGGCGACCGCCGCCGCGTACGCGACGACGCCGGTCAGCCACGGCGCGCCCGTGCCCGCGCCGAGCGTACGGGATGAAACTCGCCTAACAGTCATTTTCGGACTCACAGGTTGGGCTGGTGCTGGTAGCGTCTTCCACCCTACGCACCAGTCGCGAAACACCCGCGTATGGTGACGGGCCTCCGGCACTGTGGCTGTGGCACCCCGAAACGACTCTCCAGGCTGCTGTGCCGGCCGTCACAACGTGTACTCGTGATCGAGCGCGCTTGGCGACTGCCCTGGGCTAGGTGGCGCTGCCGCTGGGGCGCGGACGAGCTTGCGAAGCTGGAAGCAGCGCAGGACCGCGCGGACGCCGACGCTGAGCGGATCTGGGCGTACGAGCCGAGTCTGGCTGACTGCAGATCCTGCTGCCTACGACCGCGATATGCGTACGCGCTGGTCAGCTGGCGTTCTCGCTGATCTCTGGGGTGCCCCCGGCAGGATTCGAACCTGCGGCACACGGTTTAGGAAACCGTTGCTCTATCCCCTGAGCTACGAGGGCGCGAGGGCCCAGTCTAGCGACCTGGGGTTCACCTTGGATGGCAGGGAGTCGCCCACGTTCACCCACGTCACCCGCCCCCGTCCTCCCAGGCCAGGACCACAACTCCAGCACACGAATCCCGGTCTGCGGCCGGCGGTCCGCCCTACGCGGGCGGCACAGCCACGAAGGCGTCGCACAAGGCCGTCTGGCATACCCATGAAGAAGCCGGTGCGTGGGAGACCGGCACGGTGGTGAGCGTCCTGGAGCGTGAGGTCTTCTCGGAGGCGGAGGCTGCCCGGCTCCTTCGGGTGGCGCAGTCGACGCTGCACTACTGGCTGGAGGGCGACGAGCGTAAGGGACGCCGGCACAAACCCGTGCTACGCACCGAGCCGCGCGGCGCCCGTTCGGTCACGTGGGCCGAGTTCGTCGAGGCGGGGCTGTTGCGGGAGTACCGCCGTACCCACCGGGTGCCGATGGTCGAGTTGCGGGCGTTCATCGACCTGCTCCGGGAGGATTCGGGGTGCCCTACCCACTCGCCGACCGCCGACCGTACGTCGCCGGCAGATAAACTCGTTCTGCAAGCTCAGGCGGAGGCTGGTCTCGACCCGGAATACGGCCTGGTGGCCGCAGTCGGTAACCAGTTGCTGCTCACTCCTCCGTCGGCGGCGTTCGTCGAGCGGGTCACCTGGGACGGCGATGTCGCTGCCGGATGGCGACCGGACCCCAACCCCCAGTCTCCGGTCCGTATCCTGCCAGATGTCCGGTTCGGTCGGCCATCGATCAAGGGGTTCAGCACCGAGGTGCTCTGGGAGCAGGACGAGGCAGGGCCGGGCGTCGAGGAGATTGCCGGGACGTACCAACTCGACATGCCCGACGTGCGGTGGGCGCTGGCGTACGAGAACTCCCAACGCGCCGCGTGAGCAGGATCAAACCTGCCGAGGTCCGGTTCTATATCGATGCCGACCTCCTCGGCCTTGCGCGCGTCCTCGCCGGCCTCCGCTCCGACGTCACCCATCCCGGCGACCCTGGCACGGTCATCCACAAACGCCAACGCCCCCCGTGTCCCATCGCGCTGCCTCGCCGAGCCGCGACCCTTCATCTACGCAGCCACCCGAACCACGATGCGGCAGATCCCGCTGACCTGACGCGGTCGTGAGAGGCCCGGCCCGCAGGCGTCGTTAGGTCGCCAGGCTGACTCGGCAGTGGCAGCACAGCGGCAACGACACGGCAGCGCACCAGCCCTCTGACCGGCGGGTGACTGGTGCTGCCCACCGGGCCACCGATCTGTCGGTGGGGTGAGTAATAGCAGGGCCGTTGCGGGGTAGACCTCCAACCAGGGGACGCAAGCAGATCGACCCGGAGGGTCACCATGACGACACCAGCCGCGCAGCCGCCCATGCGGACCAGCAACGAGGCCACCGAGGAGCAGCTCGCCGTCGCCCGGCGGCAGGGTCAGGCGTACGGCGGCGCGCTGCGCGCCATGGCCGAGGAGGACGGGGCGCTGAGCCAACTGGCCGGCGACTACCTAGTGGCGTTCGTCAACGAGGAGGCGGAGGGCATGTACGAGCTCTCCGGCGGTCAGCTGGTCTGGCGGGAGGCTGCCCCGGATGCGAACGTGCATCTGGAGGTCGCGGTCGCGGACGCCGCCGACGGCCGGTTCATCCCCGGTCTGGACGTGCGGATCGCGGTCAGCCGGAACGGTCAACCGGTCGCCACCGCCGGCCTGCCGTTCCTGTGGCACCCGTTTCTGTACCACTACGGTGGCAACGCCTCGGTGCCCGGTCCCGGCCCGTACGACGTGACGGTCCGGATCGCGCCGCCGCAGTTCATGCGGCACGACCCGGTCAACGGCAAGCGGTACGCGACTCCGGTCGAGGTGCGCTTCGACCAGGTGATGTTCGCGAACGGGCGCAAGACCAGCCCGGACGCGCAGCCCCGGGGTGCCGACGCCCCGACGATCGGCGGGGACGGTGCCGGCCCACGCGACTGGGCGGACACCGCTGCCGCCTCCCGTACCTCGGACGATGCCGGTGCCCGTACCCCGCACGACGCCGCCGGGGTGCCGTCGATCGGCCGCTGGTAGCGCCCGCGACATCGACTGCAGCCATCGGCGGCGGAGCGCCAACAATGGCTACCGGCGGCGGAGCGCCAACAGTGGCTATCGGCGGCGGAGCGCCAACATGGCGATGTCGTCGACCAGCGGTCGGCCGTCCACCAGCGCGCCCATCGTCTCGGCGCAGGCCGTTTCGGCGCTGGTGGCGACCAACGAGTCGCACAACTGACGCAGGCCGTTGTCGATGGTCGGCCCCCACCGCTCCACCAGGCCGTCGGTGAAGAAGAACAGCAGCGCGCCGGGCTCGAGGGGGTGCCTGCGCGCCCGGCGTGGCCGGTGGATGCGGGTGCCGAGCGGAAGGTCCGCCAGCACCGGCAGACTGTGTGCGGCGTGGCCGGCGCCGATCATCACCGGCGGCGGATGGCCGGCCGTCGACACCGACACGACCGTCCGGGTGGGGTCGATCGTCGCGTAGCACACCGTCGCCATCATGCCCGGCTCGAAGTGCTGCACCTTGCGGTCCAGCCGGGCGAGCACGTCGGCCGGGTCGGTGGTTTCCAGAGCGTACGCGCGCAGCGCGCTGCGCAGCCGGCCCATCACGGTGGCCGCGTGCAGCCCGCGTCCGGTGACGTCGCCGATCGCCACGCCGACCCAGCCGTTCGGCAGCGGCAGTACGTCGTACCAGTCACCGCCGACCCCGGCGTCGTGGCCGGCTACGTACCGGGCGGCGAACTCCAGCCCGGCGACCGCCGGTAGTTCGGTGGGCAGCAGGTCGTACTGCAGCGCCAGGGTGGCGGCGCGGTCGACCTGGCTTTCGCGGGCCTGGTCGGCCAGGGCGATCCGGTCGGCCAGCAGCCGCAACATATGTTCGTCGTCGCAGGCCGGCCCGCGTCGTCGGGTTGCCACGTGCAGCACCCCGCCGACCGAGCCGCCAATCGTCACCGGCACCGCCAGCAGCGACCGGATGCCCTGCCCCTGCAACGCCGGATGCGCCAGCGCGTCGTCGTCAGGGTCGGTCAGCATGACCGTGTCACCAGTGGTCAGCACCTTGCCGGCGTACCCGCGACCGAGCGGCAGCCGGGCCGGCGGTTCGTGGCCGGCCTCGATTCCCCAGGCAGCTGCGGTGACCAGCTGCTGGGAGTGTGCGTCGAGCAGGCAGACGGCGGCGGAGTCGGCGCCGAGCAGCCCGCCGGTGCGGGCCAGTGACTCGACCAGCAGCGCGTCAAAGCTCAGCCGGGACAGGGCAGGGTCGGTGATCGCCTCGATGCGTTTGAGGCGCTCGTCCGCGTTCCCACCCTCGACTGACACGAACGCAGCCTAGAGGACTGGTTCCTCACCGGCGACCACACCGGCAACCCGGCCTCCGGGCTGCCGGTGTGGTCCGGGGGCAACCAGGTGCGCGTACACGTGCACGGCGCGGCGTACTTCGACCGGCTGGTCGAGGTCGTCGACGCGATGGGCGACGGCGACCAGCTGTTCTTTGCCGACTGGCGGGGCGACCCTCGACCAGCGGTTACGCCCGGACGGGCCGACCGTGGTCGATCTGCTGTCCGCCGCCGCTGGCCGGGGCGTGGCGGTCCGTGGCCTGGTCTGGCGCTCCCACCTCGACGTGCTGATCTACAGCGCGGAGCAGAACCGAAACCTGGCCGAGGAGATCAACGACGACGGCGGCCAGGTGCTGCTCGACCAGCGGATACGCCGGTTCGGCTCGCACCACCAGAAGCTGGTGGTGGCCCGCCACCCCGGCCGCCCCGAACGGGACGTCGCCTTCGCCGGCGGGATCGACCTGTGTCACAGCCGGCGCGACGACGCCGCCCACCTGGGCGATCCGCAGCCGGTGAGCGGGCACCCGAGCAACGACTTCGGGGTGGCGGACAGCAGTCCATGGTGGCTGCAACCCTGAACAGCGACTACGGGGGCCACGCGGCGTGCGGCCGGACCGGATCGGGAATGGACCGTGTGTAGCGAACCGAGTATGGACCACCCATGACTGAACGTGTCCGGGTGGGTTGTCGTACAGCTGGAGCACCCGGCGCATCTTGGCGGTGAGTTCGGGGTCGGTGCTGGCCTTCCACGTCTTGCTGGCCTGCCAGGACATCCCGCGTTCGTGCAGGATCCGCCGGAGGAGTCTCGACGCTGATCGTGGTGATGTGGCCCGCAGTGATGAGGTATTCGTGCAGTTTGATTAGGGACCAGCGGGAGAAGGGCTGACCGAGGAAGCGGGGTCGCACCGGGCGATGACGCAGAACCAGTCTCTGGTCTGCTCATCGATCCGTCTCGGTGCGCCCCCGCTCCATTTTGGGTTCAGGGCGTCGAACCCCCGCTCGTCCGAGGCCCGTAGCTGGTTGGCGACGCTGGTCGATAACCAGGCTAGAGCCACCACCAGCAGAGTCGGATGGGCGAGCGCGGCGTCTCGATTGCTGTCGCGTCGGGCCCGTGGCTCCTCTTAGCTGTCAGCGAAGGCGACGATGTCCGCGACGAGTCGATCGGCGGCGGTCACCGCCAGTCCGTGCGCGGCGTCGTCATAGACGACGAGCCGACTGTCCTTGATCAGCTCTGCGGTAGCCTCACCGCATTGGGCTAGGTCGGCGATCGGGTCGCGGGCGCCGTGGATCACCAGGGTCGGCACGGTGACGCTCCCGAGGTCCTCGCGGAGCTCGCTGGTGAACAGCAGCCGGTAGGACTCGATGGTGGCCCGACTAGAGCACTGCAGCGCCTGATCGCTGAACCACTCGGTGAACTCCGCCGACAGCGGAATGTCCTTGGCAGATGCGCCGACGCCAGCGTAGAAAGCCATCGAGATCTCCGAGTAGTACCTGGGTCGATCCGTCCGTAGCTGCTCCAGCATCTGATTCACCTCATTCGCCGCCGATCCATCGCGGTCGTCGGACGAACTGACGAGGGCTGGGGTGACGGTAGCGATCAGCACGGCTCGGCGAACCCGGTCGGTGCCGTGCCGTGCGATGTAGCGGACCAGTTCAGCACAACCCATGGCGCTTCCAATGAGCGTGACATCTGTCAGGTCAAGCGATTCGATCAGCCGGGCGAGGTCGTCGGCGAGGGTGTCGTAGTCGTAGCCGCCCCAGGCCCAGTCCGATCTGCCGTGGCCGCGACGGTCGTAGGCGACGACGCGGAACCCTGCGGCGTCCAGCGGAGGCAGATGCTTGTCCCACATCTGAATGCCCATGGTGGCGCTGCTCAGCAGCACCATCGGCGGGCCAGCTCCGCTGTCGACGTAGTGGATGTTCGTGCCGTCGTTTGCTCTGAAGAATGGCATGCGGATCTCCAATCATTTGTCACCAGGTGACCGGTAGCGATTCGATGCCGTGGAACACGGTTCCTCGGCGAAACAGCGCCTCGGGCTCGTCGGTCGCCAGTCGCAGGGTCGGGAACCGGGTGAACAGCGCCTCAAGGGAAATTGCCATCTCTAGGCGAGCTAGTGGCGCGCCCTGGCAATAGTGTGGCCCGATTCCCCACTGTAGATGTTCCTGGGAATTCCTGTATATGTCAAGATGGCCCGGATTCGGGAAGACCTCCGGGTCATGGTTGCCGGCCGGGATGGATATGACAACCGCATCGCCTTTTCGCATCTGTCGTCCACCGAGTTCCAGATCTTCGAGCACCAGGCGTACGATTGCGTCTTGCGAGATAGACCAAAATCTCATTGCTTCTTCGATGAACTGTGGGACCAGTGCGCCGTCGTCGGCAAGTACCGAGGCGCGTAGCTCTGGGTCGAGCAGCAGGCTGAGAATATTCAGTGCGATCTGATTAGTGGTGGTCTCGTGGCCGGCAACGAGGACGAGTCGTGCAATTCCTACGAGTTCCTTGAGGGTAATTTCTCCGGTTGCCAGATTGTTCGAGGCGAGCTGGCTGATGAGGTCGTCCTGCGGGTCGTGCAGGCGGCGCTCCGCCAGGTCGGCCAGATAGTTCGACATCTCCTGGTACGCTGCGAACGATCTAATCGGATCTTCCTGCGACATCGTGATTCTGGTCTTCTCCACGAAAAAAGGCGAATCCTCGTCGGGGACGCCGAGTAGGTTGGCGACCACCAATGTTGGCAACTTCCTGGAGAACGCGTCGTGGAGATCGACCGGTCGGTGCCGGGAAGCGACATCGTCCAGCAGTTGTGTGGTCAGTGCCTCGACGGCAGGGCGCATGGATCGGACCCGCCGTGCGGTGAACTGCGAAGCGATCATGCTTCTGAGTCGGTTGTGTTCGGGGTCGTCCATGCGTAGAAACGACGAAGGTCGGTCACCTGGCGGAATCTGAATTCGTACCGGCGCGCCTGGTAGCAGCTCATCAGCGCTGAGCCGTGAATCCATCAACGCCTGTCGAACGTCGGGGTGTTTGGTGACCAGCCATGCGCGCCTCGCCTCAGTCGCCCCTGCTGGGATCAGCACGGCGCAGGGCAGTTCCTTACGCAACTCGTCGAGGATCGGGGGGACGGTGCCCTCGCAAGGCCGCGGGAATGGCCACTTCAGGACGCGTGTCTCTTCGTGTAGCGCCATTAGAGCCTCTCGCATGTCGATTGGAAAGACTCGGTCCTGGTGCTCCATCGGTTTGTTCTCATTGCAACATTATTGAATATGGCACTGACAATGCGCTGACTGTTCGTAAGTAGTCCCAAGTCTCGTGGGGTTGGGCGACGCGGTTTGTGGGCATGCTGATGGTCGGCGTGGCCGGGTGTGGCGTCGCCGTCGCGGTGGTCGGTGTGGGTGTCAGCCGGTCGGGGGTGGCTGGGCCCAGGTGTGCAGGTCGGCGGGGGACGCGGTCCAGGGCAGGAATCGTTGGAGGTCCGGGCCGGTCAGGGGTCTGCCGCCGTTGCGACCGCAGGCGTCGAGGTAGGCGGTGAGGTAGGTCAGGACGTTGAGGCCGGCCTGTTCGGCGGTGG
>NZ_JBSWXD010000052.1:0-39709 GCF_056160425.1 Micromonospora sp. ABR4_055 | reverse complement strand
TCCCCCGACGCCGGCGGGCGACGCCCCCCTTGTCCGCCGGGTGCGACAACCGGTGCGGCGCACGGTGCCGGGCCCGACCAGCCCGGTGGGGTGCACGGTGCCGGGCCCGACCAGGTCAGGTCGGGCCCGGCGTTCGACGCGGTGGGCGCTAGACGATGTGCACCTGTGGCACGTACAGAATCCACTGGCCGCCGGCCTCGCGGAAGGCCCTCTCCTTCGCCATGATCTCCTCGGCGTGGTTCCAGGCGAACAGCAGCGCGAAGTCCGGGTACGGGTCGGCGAAGGCCTCCACCGGACGGACCGGGATGTGCGAGCCGGGTGTCAACCTGCCCTGCTTGGCCGGGGTCGTGTCACAGACGAACGGGATCAGATCCGGCCCGATCCCGCAGTAGTTCGCCATCGTGGAGCTCTTGGCGGTGGCTCCGTACCCGACGATCCGCGCCCCGCCGGCGCGCAACTCGTGCAGCAGCGCGACCAGGTCGTCGCGGATACGTTGCACGCGGGCCGCGAACCGCTCCAGGGTGGCCAACTCGGCCAGGCCGCGGGCCTGCTCCGTGCGCAGCGCGTCGGCGACAGCCGGCGACGGCGCACGTCGGCCCGGTCGGGCGATTGTGTACCGGATCTGTCCGCCGTGCACCGGCAGCCGCTCGATGTCGACCAGCTCGAACCCGTACCGGGTGGCGAGCGCGCCGACCGCCCGGACAGTGAAGAAGAAGACGTGTTCGTCGTAGATCTGGTCGAAGCTGGTCCGATCGATGATCTCCCCGAGGTACGGGTCCTCGAAGACGAAGACCCCGTCCGGGGCGAGCAGCAGGCCCA
Source organism: Micromonospora sp. ABR4_055 (assembly GCF_056160425.1). NCBI lineage: Bacteria > Bacillati > Actinomycetota > Actinomycetes > Micromonosporales > Micromonosporaceae > Micromonospora > Micromonospora sp. ABR4_055. The sequence goes on along the minus strand of NZ_JBSWXD010000052.1, from coordinate 38,890 downwards.
ACCCTTCGAAGACCGGTCGCAGGTCGGTGACCCCGCAGATGGTGTTGGCCGCGTACACCACGTCGGCGGTTCCGTCGGTGTCGCGGATCCGTGTCGCGGAGTCCACGTCGAAGAACGCCCGGTGTGCCCGTACGCCGGCCGCTCCCGACGGCTCGACCGCGAGATGCCGTACGCCGGCGTCCCCACAGGTCCGCAGCATCACCCCGTCGTTTGCGCCGATCTCCACGACGAACGGGTCCGCGCCGGTCAGCTCGGTCTCCAGGAACCGGCGGGCGGTCTGCTCGAAGTGCTTGCACATCACCGACGATGCCGCCGAATGGTACGGGTAGCCCTGGTGATGGGCGCGCTCCGGCGGTACCGCGTCGATGAGCTGCACCAGTGTGCACGATTCGCACATGCCGACCGCGAGGCGGAAGAAGTACTCCTGGTCGAGCTCGCCCGGTCGGGGAAAGGCCGACGACAGCGGCTGCCGCTCGAAATCGAAGAATTCCCGGATGGGATGGCTGCAGACCCGACAAGGTGACATACCGCACAGCTCTCCGTGATCGTGGTTGGGGGAACCCGGCTCATCCGCCGGACAGGCTGTGCAGACAAGCGATCAGACTGCGTGCCTCGACGTTGACGTAGTGGCTGTGTTGTAGCAGGTCGACGAGCTGGTGCAGTGGCATCCACCGGAAGTTGGGTTCGTCGAACTGCGGGTCGGCCGGCACCTCCACCACCAGGTAGCGGTTGCGGGCGTGGTAGAACCGGCCGCCCTCCTCGGAGAGCGTGACGTCGTAGCGCACCTGGTCCGGGTGGGCGTCGAGCACGACGTCGAGGAACCGTGGCCGGGCGGCCACCGGGAGGTCCCGGTAGTTGCCGGGGGCGCACTGCACCGTTGGCGCCAACTCGGCCACGTCCTTGTAGCCGGGCTGGACCATCGCCCTGACCAGGGCGTGCAGCACCCCGTCGATGCGGGCGACCAGGAACGCGGCGATCCCCTCCTCACACGGCCTGATCATCGGCTGGCTCCACTGGTCCACCTCCCGCCCCCTGGCGCGGACGTGCACTCCGATGACCTCGAAGAAGCGTCGGCTCTCGTGGCTGATCAGGCCATCCTGGCGGGACCAGCCCGGCAGCCCGCGCAGTGGTACGTCGGTGGTCCACACCTCGGCCCTGGTCCGGACATCGGTCAGCCAGTTGAGGATCTCGCTGGTGGTGTGCCGGCTGCCGTGTTCGACACTGCACGAGCGGACCAGCGACGCGCGGAAGTTGTCGGCCGTGTCCGGAAAGGCGGTCAGCAGGCCGCTGCCGGAGAACGGCAGACAGGCCAGCACCGTGCGGGCGTCCATGTTGATGACGTCGTCGACGGCGAGCAGTTCGTGGACCTGCCCCAGGGTCAGCCAGCAGAACCCGGGAAGCAGCTCGACGTCCTCGGTCACCTCGATGACCATGTTGCGGTTGCGCTTGTGGTAGAACCAGGAGCCCTGCTCGGACTGCCGTACGTCAGCCAGGATGTGGTGCCGTGCCGGTTCGCGGAAGTAGTCCAGGTAGGGCACGGACCGGCCCTGGTGGACGCCGGTGTAGTTGCTCCGGGTCGCCTGGACGGTGGGGGAGAGCTGCAGCCCGTTGCAGTTGCCCGGCTCCACCTTCGCCTGCATCAGGCAGTGCAGCACCCCCCCGAACTTCTTGACCAGGATGCCGAGAATGCCGACCTCCGGCTGGTGGATGATCGGCTGGCTCCACTGTGGCACGGGCCCGTCCGGGACCTGGATGTCCAGCCCGCGGATGGTGTAGAACTTGCCACTGCGGTGGCCGATGTCACCGCTGTCCGGATCGGTGTTCCAGCCCTGCATCTCGTCCAGGGGTATCCGTTCGACGTCGGTGTAGGAGTGCTCCCGCAGCGCCGAGAACCAGCTGAAGAAGCCTTCCAGCTGGCCGAACGGGCTGACTCTGGAAAGCACCGACTCGGCGATCTGCGCGGGTGTCGCGGGGTTGTCCCGACCGCGCAGGTCGACAGGATACGTTCGGGGGACGGTCATGGGCTGCTCCTCCAACCGGGGAACCAGGCCGCGGATCAGAGCGTGCGCAGGACCTCGCGCAGCGCGTCGATCACCTTGTCCTGGATGTCCAGGGACAGTGAGGCGTACATCGGTAGTGAGAAGATCTGGTGTGCCAGTTCCTCGGTGACCGGCAACGAGCCGGTCTGGTAGCCGAGGTGGGCGAAGCCGGTCATCGTGTGCACCGGCCACGGGTAGCTGATGTTGAGGTGGATGTCGTACGCCTTGAGCGCCTCGATGATCTGGTCGCGCCGGGGATGCCGGACCACGTACACGTAGTAGACGTGGTCGTTGCCCTGCGCCAACGACGGCAGCACCAGATCGGTGTCGGCGAGCCCTTCGGCGTACCGGCGGGCGACCGCCCGCCGCCGGGCGATGTAGTCGTCGAGACGGCCCAGCTTGCGCCGCAGGATCTCGGCCTGCACCTCGTCGAGGCGACTGTTGTGGCCGGGGACCTGCACGACGTAGTAGCGCTCCCGCATGCCGTAGTAGCGCAGCCGCCGCAGGTTGCCCATCACCTCGTCGTCGGAGGTGATCGTGGCACCACCGTCGCCGTACGCGCCGAGCACCTTCGTCGGGTAGAAGGAGAAGGCCGCCGCGTTGCCCATGCTGCCGGCGAGCCGGCCATGGTGCCGGGCACCGTGCGACTGCGCGCAGTCCTCCAGGATCGTCAACCCGTGCCGGGCAGCCAGAGCCTCCAGCGGCGCCATGTCGACACACTGGCCGTACAGGTGGACCGGCAGCAGACACTTGGTCCGCGGCGTGATGGCGGCGGCCACCTGATCGACGTTCATCAGGTAGTCCTCGCGACGGACGTCGACGAAGACCGGGGTGGCCCCGGTGCCGTCGATCGCCACCACCGTCGGGGCGGCCGTGTTGGACACCGTGATCACCTCGTCGCCGTGACCGACGCCGAGCGCCTGCAACCCGAGCTTGAGGGCATTGGTGCCGTTGTCGACCCCGACACAGTGCGCCGCGCCGTGATAGGCGGCGAACTCCGATTCGAAACCGAGCACGCTCTTGCCGAGGACGAGTTTGCCCGATCGGAACACCTGGTCGACCGCGTCGAGGATGTCCTCGCGCTCGTCCTCGTACTCCGCCAGGTAGTCCCACACCAACGTGGACATAGGGCGTTCCACCCACCTTTGCTTGTCTGGTCAGACCTCAACCGGGCAGCGCGCGATGCCGCGCACGACCGGAGACCTCATACGACGCACGACCTCGCCCGCCGGGCGGAGCCCGGCAGCGTGGGTGGCGAGGGTGCGCAACGCCACCTCGGCGAGTAGCCGTGCGGGTGCGGCGACGAGCGCGCTGCTGGTGCCCGCCGAAAGGGACAGATGGCCCGACGACGCCGGCGGCCGGTCGATGGCGAACCGGTCGGGTTCGGTGAACACGTCGGGGTCGCGGTTGGCGCCATCGACCAGGACGACGACCTGGTCACCAGCCGGCACGGACTGCCCGGCGATCTCGACGGCCTCGGCCGCGATCCGGCTCTCGATCCGTACCGGCGGGTCGTGGCGCAGCGTCTCCTCGACGGCGGCGACGGCCCGGTCGGGGTCGTCACACAGCATCCGCCACTGCCCCGGATCGTCGAGCAGGGCGCACGCCGCCGCGCCGATCAGGTTCGCGGTGATCTCCGCACCCACGACGGCGGTGATCAGCCCGGCGGCCACCGCGTCGTCGGGCGTACCGCCGGCGGTCAGCACGGTACCGATCACGTCGCCATCGGCCGTACCGTCCGGGACACCGCCGCCGGCCCCGGCGGCGCTGCGGACCTCCACCAGCGCGGTGATCAGGTCCCGCAGCGCGTCGAACGACTCGACCAGCGTGCGGGTCATGCCCAGCGTCGGCGGGCACAGCGCGGCGTCCAACGCGAACCCGGCACCGGTCAGCGCGGCGGCGAACCGGTCCCGCTGCGCCTCGGGCACGCCGAGCAGGTCACCGAGGACGTCGGCGACCGCCACCCGGGCGAAGTCCCGCATCAGGTCGAACCGGTCGCCGGACCGCTTGACCGCGTCACGGAACACCCGGGTCACGTCGTCACGTCGCCGCTGCATGGCCTGCGGCCCGATCGCCGCGGCGGTGAGGGCGGCCAGCCGGTCCTGGTCGGCGCGTTCCGGGCTGCAGACGCCGTCGTCGACCGAGAGCACATGCTTGAGGCTGGTGCGCGAGTCGATCGAGAAGATCCGCTTGCGGCGTCGGTCGGCCGACCGGTCGCGCAGCTTCAGCCGCGCGTCGGCCAGGACCGACGCGCCGGCGGCGTGGTCGACGGTGACCCAGACGTCTGTCTCGCTCTGGCGTAGCGCCGGGGCGCCGCGCAACGCCGGGAACAGCCGACGCGGGTCGATTCCCTGGGCGCGCAGGATCAGCGCGTACGGGTCGCCGCGGTTGCCGCGCATCCACTGGATGCCACGGGCGGCGAGCAGGTGGCGGGCGAGATCGCTCTCGCTGACCTTCCGGGGGTCGATCTGGTGTCTGGTCACAGTGGTCACCACGCCTGGGGGATCTGGCTGACCATCGGCGGGAAGATCCGGTCCAGCTCGGCGAGCAGGTTGTCGTCGAGTTCGAGTTTCAGCGCGTGGATGGCCGCGTCCAGATGGGCCATCGTGCGTGGCCCGGTGACCACCGCGGTGACTCCGGGTCGGTGCAGCAACCACGCCTGGGCCAGCTCCGCCGGGTCGAATCCGGCTCGTGCACAGATACTTTCGTACGCGGCGATGTCCGCCCGCCGTGTTTCGATCGCGACCATCGCCCGGCCCTGTGCCGTCTTGACCGCGGTGCCGTCGGCGAGCTTGCGCAGCCCGCCGCCGAGCAGCCCGCCGTGCAGCGGGGAACAGGCCAGCACCCCGATCTGGTACGCCTGGGCGGCCGGCACGATCTCCAGCTCGGGTTGCCGATTCACCAGGTTGTACAGGCACTGCTCGGACACCAGGCCGAGGTTGTTCCGGGCCCGGGCACGTTCCTGCCCGGCGGCCAGGCTCCATCCGGTGAAGTTCGACGAGCCGACGTAGCGGACCTTGCCCTGTTGGACGAGCAGCTCCATCGCCTGCCACACCTCTTCCCAGGAGGCGTGCGGATCGGCGTGGTGCATCTGGTACACGTCGATCCAGTCGGTCCTCAGCCGCCGTAGCGAGTCGTCGCAGGCGGCGATGATGTGGCGCATCGACAGGCCGCGGTCGTTGGGCCAGTCGCTCATCGAGTTGCACACCTTGCTGCCGAGCACCACCTTCTCGCGCCGCCCGCCGCCCTTGGCGAACCAGTCGCCGATGATCTCCTCGGTCAGTCCCCGGTGTACCTGCCAGCCGTAGTGGTTCGCGGTGTCGAAGAAGTTGATTCCCTGACTCAGCGCCGCGTCCATGAGGTCGTACGCCTCGTCGACACTGGTGCGGACACCGAAGTTGAGTGTGCCGAGGCACAACGGGCTCACCGACAACGCGGTCCGGCCGAGCCTTACGTAGTCCATCCCACACCTCTGTCGTCGGGCTTGCGCGAGCATCACCGTCGCCGAATCCGCCGGCGCTGTCGTGGACAGCACCATCAAGGCGACATCTGTCTACGTCGCCGCACACCCCTACCGTCAACCCCTTACGGGTCGCTCCGGTGACCGGGGCGGCTAGGGGCTGTGTCGTCGTCCGGTGGTCGACACACTGACGACGCAGCTTCCTCGTCTTACCGAGCCGCTGCACGGACAGCGTCCTGGCTGTCCACCGAACCGCAGGACGGAGACCGTGATGACCACTGCACTGATCATCGGCGGCGGTGTGGCAGGACCGATCAGCGCGATCGCGCTGGCGAAGGCCGGTATCAAACCGGTCGTGTACGAGGCGTACGACCGGACCGCCGACGGCATCGGGGCGAACCTCGTGCTCGCCGTCAACGGGTACCACGCTCTGCTGCAACTTGGAGTCGACCACCTCGCCGCCGGGTTCGACATCCCCATGTACCGCTACCACCTGGGAAGCGGCCGCGTGCTGGCCGAGGTGCGCAACGGCAACCCGCTGCCCGACGGCACCGTGGCCCGGGCCATCACCCGGTCCGATCTGTACAACGCGCTCCGCGACGAGGCGATCGGGCGCGGCATCCAGATCGAGTTCGGCAGGCGACTGACCGATGCCAAGGTCACCGCCGACGGTGTCGTCGCGTACTTCTCCGACGGCAGTGAGGCCCGGGGCGACCTGCTGATCGGCGCGGACGGCGCGCACTCGGTGGTCCGCCGCCTGATCAACGGCGGCGACGTGCCGCTGCGGTTCGGCGGCATGGTCACCACCAGCGGGTACGCCCGAGGTGTCGACGTCCCCGGCGAACCGGGCACCGAGTTCATGTACCTCGGCAAGCGCAGCTTCTTCTGCTACATCCACCACACCAACGGCGACATCTGGTGGTACGCCGCGCCGACCTGGCCGGAGGAGCCCACCAAGGAGACGCTGTCGGCGCTCGCCCCGCAGCAGTGGCGTGCCCAGCTGCTCGACATGTTCGCCGCCGACGACAGCGCCGCGATCGACATCATCAACGCCACCGAGGAGATCACCCCACCCCGGCCGATCTACGACCTGCCGACCGTGCCGACCTGGCGCAACGAGCGGATGGTGATCATCGGCGACGCCTGCCACGCGGTGTCGCCGTCCGGCGGACAGGGCGTGTCGATGGCGATCGAGGACGCGGTCGAGCTCGGCCGGTGCCTGCGCGACGTGCCGAACATCGCCGACGCGCTCGCGCGCTACGAGCAGATTCGCCGGCCCCGGGTGGAGAAGGTCGTGGAGTTCGGTCGGGAGGCGAGCCGGTCCATCGCGGTCAACGGACGCGTCGGGCGGGTCTTCCGGGACCTGTTCCTGCCGATCGCGTTCAACCAGAAGGCCGCGGAGAAGGACCTGGAACACATGAGCTGGCTGTACGGGCACCGGATCGACTGGGACGCCCCGGTCGGCGCCGGCAGCTAGACCGACGACCGACCTCCACGATCGACCACCGTACCGGTTGGGGACCTCGATGCGCGTGATGTTCGCGGTCTATGGGGCGAAGACGCACTTCTACAACATGGTGCCGCTGGCGTGGGCGTTGCGGGCGGCCGGCCATGAGGTGTGCGTCGCGACCCAGCCGGAGATCCTGGACGCCGTCGCCCGTACCGGGTTGCCGGTGGCGGCGGTGGGCGACGAGACCGTCGAGGTCGAGCCGGCCGAGGCGGCCGCCCGCGGCGACCACGTCACCAGCGCCGGTACCTGGCAGAGCATCAACGCGGGCATGACCGAGACCCGGGCCGACCAGCTCACCTGGGAGTACGTCCTCGGTGCCTTCACCGTCGGCTGCTCCCTGCACTATGAACACCTCACCGGGAACCGGTCGATGCTCGACGGGCTGGTCGACTTCGCCCGCCACTGGCAGCCAGACCTGGTGATCTGGGACGCGCTCAGCTACGTCGGCCCGATCGCGGCCCGGGCGTGCGGCGCGGCACACGCCCGGATGCTCTTCGGCCTGGACCACATCGGCCGGATGTATCTGCGCTACGCCGAGCTGCTCGCCCAGCAGCCGCCGGAACGCCGGGACGACCTGGTCGGCGACTGGCTGGTCAGCCGGCTGTCCCGGTTCGGCTGCGAACTGGAGCCGGGTACCGCCGGTGAGCTGATGACCGGCCAGTGGACGATCGATCCGACGCCGTCGTGGATGCGGTTCCCGGTCGACCTGCCCTATCTGCCGGTGCGCTACGTGCCGTACAACGGTCCGACCACGGCCCCGTCGTGGGTGTACGAGCCGCCACGACGGCCCCGGGTGTGCCTGACCCTCGGCATGACCGCCCGGGAGAGCCTGGGTGGTGATCTGTTCGCCATCGACGAGCTGATCGAGGCGGTCGCGAGCCTCGACGTCGAGCTGATCGCCACGCTGGACACCGCCCAGCTGGACTCGGTCGGCACCCTGCCGGACAACGTGCGGGTGGTCGACTTCGTCCCGCTGAACGAACTGCTACCGACCTGCTCGGTCATCATCCACCACGGAGGATTCGGCACCCTGGGCAACGCCCTGGTGCACGGCGTCCGGAACCTCATCGTGCCGGGCCGCTACTGGGACGAGATGGGGTTTGGCGAGCACCTGGAAACCCAGGGTGCCGGCCTGTACGTGGACCCCTACCGGCTCGCCGGTGACGGGTTGAAAAGCAAGCTCTCGGTCGACGCGCTGCGTAACCGGGTCGACCGGCTACTCACCGACGTGACCTTCACCCGCAACGCCGGCCGGCTCCGCGACGACCTGCGGGCCACCCCCAGCCCGCACGACATCGTGCCGGAGCTGGAACGGCTGACCGCCCGGCACCGGCCGGATCGACGGAGAGGATTACCGTGGCAAGGAACTACTGGGCAGGCAAGAACGTCGTCGTCACCGGTGGGCTCGGCCTGATCGGCTCGCACTTCGCGGAGGAACTCGTCGCCGCCGGCGCCACCGTGACCCTGCCGTACCGGCGGGACAACCGGCGGGTGCTGCGTCAACTGCCGGCCGATGTGCGGCCGGTGCGACTCGATCTGCACGACGAGGCGCAACTGGCGGAGCTGTTCGCCGGGCTGTCCGGGCCGGTCGACGCGGTCGTCCACTGCGCGGTGGTGTCCGGGCCGATGGACGTCCGCCTGGACCGGCCCGCGCACATCCTCGACGCCAACATGCGCTCGGTGTCCAACGTGCTCAACTGTGCTCGCCGGAGCACCGTCGCCGATGTCGTGCTGATCAGCTCCAGCGACATCTACCTGTCGCCGACGAGGGACCCGATCCCTGAGGAGGACGACTTCCGGCAGCGGATGAACTACTCCCGCGACGGCTACTACCTGTCCAAGAACTACGCCGAGATCCTCGCCGAGGCGTACCGGGCGGAGTACGGAATGAACATCTTCCTGCCCCGGCTCACCAGCGTGTACGGCCCGCGGGACAACTTCGAGCCGGACACCGACCGGGTGGTACCCAGCATGTTCGCCAAGGTCCTCGCAGGTCAGGAGATCGAGATCTGGGGCGACGGCAGCCAGACCAGGACCTACATGTACGCCGCCGATCTGGTCCGGGCGATTCTCGGCATGGTCGAGGTGAACAAGTACCACACGATGAACATCGGCACGACCGAAACGGTCTCGGTGCTCGAACTCGCCCGGACGATCTGCGCCGCGCTCGGCCGGCCGGAACGGATCCGCACCGACCTGAGCCGCTCCGGCGGCCGGCCCAGCCGGACCCTCGACGTCACCAAGCTCAACGAGATCATCGACTTCACTCCGAGGTCGCTGCGGGAAGGGCTGGACCAGACGGTCGACTGGTACCGCACCGTGTACGCGGCCGCCTGACCGTCCGCTCCATCGAACGCAACAGGAGAAGGCAATGCGTGTCCTGGTGACCACCTCCGCCGTCAACTCGCACCTGTACAACCTCGTGCCGACCGCCTGGGCGCTGCGCGCGGCGGGCCACGAGGTGTGCGTCGCCACTCAGCCCAATCTCATCGAGGAGACCAAGCGGACCGGTCTGACCGCGGTGGCGGTGGGCGAGGAGCTGCCGACCGCCCGTGGCAACCTGGACACCTCGGACACCCCGTACGGGCTCGGCGTCGACATCACCGAGACCGACCCGGCCACGCTCACCCTGCCGTACGTGCGGGAGGTGTTCCGGGCGTACACCTCGGTGGTCTGTGAGTACATGGCGGGCGACTCGATGCTGTCCGACCTGGTGGACTTCGCCCGGGTCTGGCGGCCGGACCTGGTGTTGTGGGACGCCCACAACTACGCCGCGCCGGTGATGGCCCGGGCGGCGGACCTGCCGCACGTACGCATCATCCCCGCACCCGACCACTGGGCCCGAATGCGGGCGATCTTCCTCGACCTGGTCCGCGACGATCCGGCGGCGGCCGCCGACGACCCGCTGGCCGACTACCTCGGCGGCAAGCTGGCCCGCTACGGCCGCGAGTTCGACGAGGAGATGGTGGTCGGCCAGGCCACCCTGGAGCCGATTCCCACCTGCCTGCGGGTGCGCGCCGACGTCGACTACCGGCCAGTGCGGCACGTTCCCTACAGCGGGCCGAGTGTGATCCCCGCCTGGTTGCGCCGCAAGCCCAAGCGGCGGCGGGTGTGCCTCACGCTGGGCCAGACCCGGCGCGCGCTCGGCCCGGCCGAATCCGACGACAGCGGTGCCGCCGGTCTGCTCTCCGCGATCGCCGACCTCGATGTCGAGGTGATCGCCACCCTCAACGCCAGTCAGATCCCACCGGGCACGCCGATCCCGGACAACGTGCGGCTGTTCGACTACGTCCCGCTCAACGCGCTGCTGCCGACCTGCGCGGCGGTGGTTCATCTCGGTGGCATGGGTACGGTCAACGCCGCTGTCGTGCACGGCGTACCGCAGGTGGGAATGCCCGGGAACATCTGGGGCGAGGCCGGCATCATGCGCGAGATGGCGGCCCGGGGCGCGGCGCTGGTCGCCGAACCCGGCAATCTCGTGGCCCAGCTCGCCAGAGTGCTCGACGAACCGTCGTTCACCGACGCCGCCACGCAGTTGCGCAAGGAGATGCTCGCCACGCCCAGCCCGCGCGACATCGTGCCCGACGTCGAGGAGATCGCCGGGGCACGGGCGAAGGGAGACGGCGATGGCCGCCGATGATTCGCGGTTGCTCGACTATCTGCGTCGCGCCACCGCCGAGCTCAAGGAGACGCGTCGGCGGCTGGACGCGGCCGAGCAGCGGGACCGGGAACCGATCGCGATCGTGGGGATGGCGTGCCGGTTCCCCGGTGGGGTGGTCTCGCCGGAGGGGTTGTGGGATCTGGTGGTGGGTGAGGGGGATGCGACTGGTGAGTTTCCGGTGGACCGGGGGTGGGACACGGAGGCGTTGTTCGATCCTCGGCCGGGTCGGGTGGGGCGGTCGTATGTGCGTCGTGGTGGGTTCCTGTATGACGCGGCGGGGTTCGATGCGGGGTTCTTCGGGGTGGGTCCGCGTGAGGCGCGGGAGATGGATCCGCAGCAGCGGTTGTTTCTTGAGGTGTCGTGGGAGGCGTTGCGGCGGGCGGGGGTGGAGCCGGCGTCGTTGGCGGGTAGTCGTACCGGTGTCTACGCCGGGGTGATGCACCACGACTACCCCGAAAGCAGCGGGCTGGGCAGCGCGGTCTCCGGTCGGGTGGCGTACCACCTGGGTCTGGAGGGGCCGGCGGTCGCGGTGGACACGGCGTGTTCGTCGTCGTTGGTGGCGTTGCATCTGGCGGTCAACGCGTTGCGTTCGGGTGAGTGCGAGCTGGCCCTGGCCGGCGGGGTGACGGTGATGTCCACCCCGGAGGTCTTCGTCGACTTCAGTCGGCAGCGTGGGTTGGCGCCGGACGGGCGGTGCAAACCGTTCTCCGACGACGCCGACGGCACCGGCTGGGCCGAGGGGGTCGGCGTCCTCGCCGTCGAACGGCTCTGCGACGCCCAGCGCAACGGTCGACGGATCCTCGCGGTGGTGCGCGGCAGCGCGACCGGTTCGGACGGTGCCAGCAGCGGGATGTCCGCGCCCAACGGTCCGGCGCAGCAGCGGGTGATCCGGCAGGCGTTGACGGCGGCGGGGTTGTCGACGGTGGACGTCGATGTGGTGGAGGCGCACGGTACGGGCACCCGGTTGGGGGATCCGATCGAGGCGCAGGCGTTGCTGGCGACGTACGGGCGGGGTCGGGACGCGGATCGTCCGTTGTGGTTGGGGTCGTTGAAGTCGAACATCGGTCATGCGCAGGCGGCGGCGGGTGTGGGCGGTGTGATCAAGATGGTGATGGCGTTGCGGGCGGGGGTGCTGCCGCGGTCGTTGCATGTGTCGGAGCCGTCATCGCATGTGGACTGGTCGGCGGGTGGGGTGCGGCTGTTGACCATGGCGCGGCCGTGGCCGGACAGGGGTGGGCCGCGTCGGGCCGGGGTGTCGTCGTTCGGCTTCAGCGGCACCAACGCCCACGTGATCCTGGAACAGGCGCCCGACAGCCCCGCCGACACCGCTGCGGTGGCCACCCGCGAGTTCCAGCATGAACGCTTCTGGCGGCTCCCGCTGCCCGACACCCTCGCCGCGGCCGGCCTCACCGGCGCCGGACATCCCATGATCGGGGCACTCGTCGAATCCCCCGACTCCGGCGAGATCCATCTCACCGGCCGCCTCAGCGTCGACGCGCAACCCTGGCTGGCCGACCACGTGGTGCACGGTCGGGTCCTGGTGCCCGGCACCGCCTTCGTCGAGCTCGCCATCCGGGCCGGTGACCAGGCGGGAACCAGCGGAATCGACGAGCTGATCTGCGAACGTCCGCTGGTGCTGCCTGAGCACGGCACGGTCGCCGTCCACGTCGTCGTCCGGGCCCTCGACGAGTCCGGCCGGCGCCCCGTCGCGGTGTACTCCCGTACCGACGCGGCCGACCAGCCATGGCAGCGCCACGCCAGCGGCCTGCTCGGCGCTGCCAACCTGGCCGCAACCGGGCCGCGGGCTCCGTGGCCGCCGGCCGGCGCCAGCACCGTGCCCGTCGACGAGCTGTACGACGAACTCGCCGACCTCGGCTACGAGTACGGGCCGGCGTTCCGCGCGACACGTGCCGCGTGGCGTCGTGACGACGAGGTGTTCGCCGAGGTCGCCGTGCCCGAACACGAGCACACCGACGCGACCCGGTTCGGGATCCACCCCGCCCTGCTCGACAGCGCCCTGCACGCGGCGATAGCCGGTGAGCGGGGTGCGCCCGGCGACGGCCACGCCTGGCTGCCGTTCGCCTGGACCAACGTCGCGTTGCACACGGCGGGGGCGGCCGCAGCGCAGGCCCGGGTACGGCACCTGGCCGACGGTTCCCTGTCCGTCACCCTCACCGCCGCCGACGGCGAACCGGTGCTCACCGTCGGCTCGCTGCTCGCCCGGCCCACGTCGGTCGACACCGCCGAAGTGGACTCCACGACCGGGGCCCTGTACCGCATCGGCTGGGACCGTCTCACGCTCGACGCCGCGACCGCACCGCCCGCGGTGACCGTCGGAGGGCCCGCGACCGGACCGGTCGACGCGTCCGGGACGGCGGTGCACGTCACCGACCTGGCGGCGCTGTCGGCCGCACTGGACGACGGTCGACCGGTACCACAGGTCGTGCTGCGCTACGCCGATGCGCCGGCGGTGCCCGACGTGCCAGCCGCTGTCCGCGAGCTGATCCACCAGGTGCTCACCGACCTGCGCACCTGGCTCGCCGACGAGCGGTTCGCCGCCTCCCGGCTCGCGGTCGTGACCCGCGAAGCGGCCATGGTCGAACCGGCAACGGCAACGGCTGCTGCTGCGGCCGCCGACACGGACCTGGACATGGTGGCCGCTCCACTCTGGGGCCTGGTCCGGGCCGCCGCCGCCGAACATCCCGGACGGTTCTGCCTGGTCGACGTCGACGACACCACGACCATGGCGGAGGTCGCCGCCGCAGCGAGCGCCGGCGAACCCGAGGTGGCGCTGCGCTCCGGTGCGGCGTGGGTACCTCGCCTGCGCCGGGTGGAAGTGCCCACCGGGCACGGGCGCCAGCCGGCGTTCGGCGCCGGCACCGTCCTGGTCACCGGAGGTACCGGAGGGCTCGGCGCCCTGCTGGCCCGGCACCTGGTCACCGAACATGGCGTACGCCGGTTGCTGCTGGCCAGTCGACGCGGACCTGCGGCCGCGGGTGCCCAGCAGCTGCGGGCCGACCTCACCGCGCTCGGCGCGCAGGTACGGCTGGTCGCCTGTGACACCGCCGATCGGGATGAGCTCGCCACCCTGCTCGCCAGTGTTCCCGACGCGCACCCGCTGAGCGCGGTGGTGCACGCCGCCGGAGTCGCCGACGGCGGGCTGATCGTCACCCAACGACCCGACCAGGTCGACGTGGTCCTACGCCCCAAAGTAGATGCCGCGTGGCACCTGCACGAACTGACCCGTGACCGCGAGCTGGCCGCGTTCGTCCTGTTCTCCTCCGCCGGCGGCCTGGTCCTGCCGGCGGGGCAGAGCGGCTATGCCGCCGCCAACGTCTTCCTCGACGCCCTCGCCGCCCACCGGCGGGCCACCGGCCTTTCCGCGTTGGCGTTGGCCTGGGGAGCCTGGGCGGGTCCGGCCGGCATGGCGGGCGGCCTCGACGAGCCGGCCCGCCAACGGCTGGACCGACTCGGGGTGCCCGCGTTGCCAGTGGACCGGGCGCTCGCCCTGTTCGACGCCGCGCTGCGCGGTGCCGAGCCGTGCCTGGCGCCGCTGCGGATCGATCCGGTCGCGCTGCGCGAGCGGGCAGCCGACGACCTGCCCGCCCTGCTGCGCGGCGTCGCCGGCCCGACCCGGCGGGTCAGTCGCAGCACGACTCCCGCAGCCGGATCCGGGCCGACGCTACGGCTGCACCACCTGCCGCCCGCGCAACGCGACGAGCAATTGCTCGCTCTGGTCACCCGGCACGTCGCCACCGCGCTCGGGCACGATCGGCCGGACGCGGTGGACCCGCACCGCGCCTTCCAGGACATGGGCTTCGACTCGCTCGCCGCGGTCGAACTGCGCAACGCCCTGGCGGCGGCGACCGGGCTGTCACTGGCGGCGTCACTGGTCTTCGACCAGCCGACCGCCGTCGCCGTCGCCCGGCACCTGGCCCAGCAGTTGGAGACGTCCACGGACCCGGTGAAACCACTGCTGGACGAGGTCGACCGGCTGGCGACCACGCTGACGGCGGCCAGCGGGACCGTCAGCGACCGGGAGGCGGTCACCGACCGGTTGGAGGCGCTGCTGCGCAGTTGGCGTGCCAGCGGGGCGGCCGGCCAGCCGGCGGCACCGGACCTGGGTACCGCCAGCGACGAGGAGCTGTTCGCCGCGCTCGACACCGAGTTCGGCGTGACTGGACGGGGGTGAGTGACCATGGCGACCGCCGACGAACTGCGTGACTACCTGCGGCGCGCCACCAGCGAGCTACAGCAGACCCGACAGCAGTTGCGCGCGGCCGAGGCACGTGACCAGGAACCGATCGCCATCGTGGCGATGGGCTGCCGCTATCCCGGTGGGGTGCGGTCACCTGAGGGCCTGTGGCGGCTGGTCGCCGACGAGGTGGACGCGATCGGGGAGTTCCCCACGGACCGGGGCTGGGACGTCGAGCAGCTGTACCACCCGCAGCCGGGTCAGCCGGGTCGCAGCTACGTACGCCACGGCGGGTTCCTCTACGACGCGGCCGAGTTCGACGCGGCGTTCTTCGGCATCAGCCCTCGGGAAGCGATGCGAGCCGACCCTCAGCGGCGGCTGCTGCTGGAGGTGGCCTGGGAGACGGCGGAGCGGGCCGGCGTCGACCCGACCTCGCTCGCCGGCACGTCCACCGGCGTCTTCGTCGGAGTGATGTACCACGACTACGCCGGTGGCGGCCCCACCGGCAGCCTCGTGTCCGGTCAGATCGCCTACAACCTGGGGTTGGAGGGACCGGCGGTCACTGTGGACACCGCCTGCTCGTCCTCGCTGGTCGCGGTGCACCAGGCGATGGGGTCGCTACGCCGGGGCGAGTGCACCCTCGCGTACGCCGGCGGTGTCACGGTGATGGGCACCCCGGAGCTGTTCGTCGACTTCAGCCGGCAGCGGGCACTCGCGCCGGACGGGCGGTGCAAGTCCTTCGCCGCCGCGGCCGACGGCGCGGCGTGGTCCGAAGGGGCCGGGTTGCTGCTGCTGGAGCGGTTGTCCGACGCCCGGCGCAACCGGCACCCGGTGCTGGCGGTGCTGCGTGGCAGCGCGGTCAACTCCGACGGGGCCTCCAACGGCATGTCCGCGCCGAACGGTCCCGCGCAGCAGCGGGTGATCCGCCGGGCGCTGCGTGACGCCGGGCTGCGGGAGTCTGACGTCGCCGTGGTCGAAGCCCACGGCACCGGCACCACGCTCGGTGACCCGATCGAGGCGCAGGCCCTGCTCGCCACCTACGGCCAGCACCGCGAACAACCGTTGTGGCTCGGCTCCATCAAGTCCAACCTCGGGCATCCTCAGGCGGCCGCCGGGGTGGCCGGGATCATCAAGATGGTGCAGGCGATGCGGCACTCGATGCTGCCGCGGACCCTGCACGTCGACCGCCCGACCCCGCAGGTGGACTGGTCGGCCGGCAACGTCGAACTGCTCACCGAGGCCCGCAAGTGGCCGGTGAACGGCCAACCGCGTCGGGCAGGCGTGTCGTCGTTCGGCTTCGGCGGCACCAACGCCCACCTGATCATCGAGGAAGCACCGTCGGCGTCACCAGCGGCACCGCCGAGCACCGCCGGCCCGCTGCTGCCCCTGGTCCTGTCCGCCCGGACCGCCGCCGCGCTGCGCAGCCAGGCCCGGCGGCTGCTGCCGGTGGTCGCCGGCGACGAAGCGCTGTCCGACATCTGCGGCACGCTCGCCACCGGTCGCGCCGCCCTGCCACACCGGGCGGTGGTGCTCGCCGCCGACCGGGCGGCGGCGGTCGACGGGCTGACCGCTGTGGCCCGCGCGTCAACGGCGGCCTCGGTGGCCACCGGGTCCGCCGCGCCGGGCAAGCTCGCGTTCGTCTGTACCGGCCAGGGCGCGCAGCGGCTGGCGATGGGGCGCGAGTTGGCCGCCGCCTACCCGCCCTTCGCGCAGGCATGGGACGACGTCTGCGACCGGCTGGACACCCAGCTGCCCCGGCCGCTGCGTCAGGTCGTCGACGGCGGCGACGAGCAGGCGCTCAACCAGACGGTGTACGCCCAGGCCGGGCTCTTCGCCGTCGAGGTGGCGCTGATCCGGCTGCTCGCCGCCTGGGGGATCCGGCCCCAACTGCTGGCCGGCCACTCCGTCGGCGAGATCAGCGCGGCGTACACCGCCGGGGTCCTCTCCCTCGA
Organism: Micromonospora sp. ABR4_055; assembly: GCF_056160425.1. Classification (NCBI taxonomy): domain Bacteria; kingdom Bacillati; phylum Actinomycetota; class Actinomycetes; order Micromonosporales; family Micromonosporaceae; genus Micromonospora; species Micromonospora sp. ABR4_055. The sequence goes on along the minus strand of NZ_JBSWXD010000052.1, from coordinate 22,073 downwards.
CGACGCGTGCCGGCTGGTGGTCACCCGGGGAACGCTGATGCAGAAGCTGCCTGCCGGTGGCGCGATGGCGGTGGTCCAGGCGCCGGAATCCGAGGTGACCCCGCTGCTCACCGGCGGGGCGGCGATCGCCGCGGTGAACACCCCCGACTCGGCGGTCGTGTCCGGCCCACGCGAGGCGGTGACCGCCGTGACCGAGCGGCTCGCCGCCGACGGCCGGCAGGTCATCTGGCTGCGGGTGTCGCACGCGTTCCATTCGCCGTTGATGGACCCGGTGCTCGACGAGTTCCAGGCCGCCGTGGCCACTCTCGACCTCCGTCCGCCCCAACTGCCGGTCGTGTCCACCGCCACCGGTCGGCCGGCGTCGGCACAGCTGGCGACCGCGCAGTACTGGGCGAGTCAGATCCGTCAGCCGGTGCGGTTCGCCGACGCCGTGACCGCGCTGCGTGAGCTGGGCGCGACCACCTTCGTCGAGATCGGGCCGGACGCGGCGCTGACCGGTCCGATGCGCGGCTGCCTGGGCGCCAGTCCTGACGTCCGGGTGGTGCCGCTGCTGCGCCGGGGCCGGCCCGAGCCGGAAACCCTGCAGCGGGCCGTGGCCGAACTGCACGTGCGGGGCATCACCCCGGACTGGTCGGCGGTGCTGGGGGGTACGCCGGAGCCGGTCGAACTGCCGACGTATCCGTTCGAACGGCAACGTTTCTGGTGGGTGCCGGCCCCGTACACGCCGCAGACGGAGCCACCGGCAGGGCCGGCGGCCGGGAAACAGTCGACGGACACCGCACCGACGGCCGGCACCGCACAGCCGGCCGACGCCGCACAGCCGGGCGGCAGCGGGGATCAGCCGACCCCGGTCGACTCCTGGCGCTACCGGGTGCGCTGGCAGCCGGTGGCGGACCCGCCGGGCCGGCTCGACCCGCCCGGACCGGGTCAGGAGAACTGGCTGGTAGCCGTACCGGCCGGGTATCCCTGGTCCGACGCGCTCGTCGCCGAACTCGCCACCGACGGCGTCAGAGTCCGTACCGTCGAGGTCGGTGACGGTGACCGGGAGAGCCTGGCCGCACGGCTCACCACACTCGCCGCCGCCGCCCCGCCGCACGGCGTGCTCAGCCTGCTCGCGTCGCACAACGACCCCGATCCGGCACACCCCACCCTGACCGGTGGCAGCCGGGGAACCGTCCTGCTCTGCCAGGCACTGGCCGACGCCGGGATCGAGGCACGCCTGTGGTGTGTCACCCGTCAGGCGGTAGCGGTGGACCGGTTCGACCTCCCGGCCGACCCGCACCAGGCGGCGATCTGGGGTCTGGGTGTCGGACTGGCGATCGACCAGCCGGACACCTGGGGCGGTCTGATCGACCTGCCCGCCCAGCCCGACCGGGAAGCGGTCGCCCGGTGCGTGGCGGTGCTGCGGGCCGGCGGCCCGGAGGATCAGCTCGCGATCCGGCCGGCGGCCACCTTCGCCCGTCGGATGGTGCGTGCCGGGCGTGACCCCGGCACCGCCGAATGGCGACCACGCGGCACGGTCCTGGTCACCGGCGGCACCGGGGGCGTCGGCCGGCACGTGGCACGGTGGCTCGCCGAGCACGGCGCCGAGCACCTGGTGTTGACCAGTCGGCGTGGACCGGAGGCGGCCGGCGCTGCGGACCTGGCCGCCGAGATCCGCGCACTCGGCGTCGAGGTGAGCATCGTGGCCTGCGACGTCACCGACCGGGCGGCACTGCGGCGGCTGCTCGACGGGCTGCCGGCCGTACCGCCGCTGACCGCGGTGGTCCACGCGGCCGGCACGCTGCACGGGCAGCGGCCGCTCACCCAGCTCACCGTCGCCGATTTCGCCGCCGCCGGAGCGGCGAAGATCTCCGGCGCGGTGCATCTGGACGAGCTGACCGCACACCTGCCGCTGGACGCCTTCGTGCTGTTCACCTCCGGCGCGGCGATCTGGGGCAGCGCCCAACAGCCCGGGTACGCCGCCGCGAACGCCTTCCTCGACGCGTTCGCGGTACGCCGCAGGGCTGCCGGTAGACCGGCCACTGCCATCGCCTGGGGGCCCTGGGCCGGTGGCGGCATGGTGGACGAGACGGCCAGCGCCCATCTGCGGCAACTCGGCATCCGTGAGCTCGACCCACGGTTGGCCGCCGGTCGGCTCGTCGAAGCCGGCGGGGAGGAGGCCGCACTGGTGGTGGCCGACGTCGACTGGGCGAGGTTCGGACCGATCCACACGCTTGCCCGGCCCCGACCGCTGGTCGCCGGACTGCTGCCGCCGACCGCCGGATTGGGGCAGCCGGTCGACCCGGCCGAGGCCGGCACGCTCGTGGTCCAGCTCGCCGGACTCGACGACGGCGACCAGTTGCAGGTCCTGTCGAATCTGGTACGGGCACAGGCAGCCGCGGTCCTCGGCCACGGCGACGCCACCGACGTCGCCCCTGGCACCAACTTCAAGGACCTCGGCTTCGACTCGGTCAGCGCCGTCGACTTCCGCGACCGGCTCGGCGTGGCCGCCGGCCTGCGGCTGCCGGCGACCGTCGTGTTCGACCACGCGACCCCGGCGGCGCTGGCCAGCTACCTGCGTGACGAACTGTGCGGACCGGGTTCCGAGGCGGAGCCGGTGCTGGCCACGCTGGACCGGCTGGAAGCCCTGGCCGGACCCCTCACACCGGACGAGATCGCGCGCACCCGCATCACCGGCAGGCTGCAGTCGCTGGTGAGCAGATTGACCGAAGTCGTCGACGGACCCGCCGTCACCACGGTCGTTGATCGGCTCGCGGAAGCGAGTGCCGATGACGTCTTCGACTTCATCGACAAGGAGCTGGGCTGATGGCCACTATGGACGACGACGGTAAGCTGCTGCAGTACCTCAAGCGGGTGACCGCGGAGCTCCATCAGACCCGCCGGCGACTGCACGAGGTGGAGTCGGCGGACCGGGACCCGATCGCGATCGTGGCGATGTCCTGCCGCTACCCGGGTGGCGTCACCAGTCCGGAGGAGCTGTGGCGGCTCGTCGTCGACGAGGTCGACGCGATCGGCCCGTTCCCCACCGACCGTGGCTGGACCACCGGTCCGCTGCCGACCGGTGACGAGGACGGTCCGGCCGACGGCCACGTCCGCGAGGGTGGCTTCCTCGCCGACCCGGCCGGCTTCGACGCCGAACTGTTTGAAATGTCGCCCCGGGAGGCCCTGGCCACCGATCCGCAGCAACGGATCATGCTGGAGCTGGCGTGGGAGACCTTCGAACGGGCCGGGCTCGCCCCGGATTCGCTCGACGGGGCGCAGGTCGGCGTGTTCGTCGGCAGCGGTGCCCAGGACTACTACGACGACTTGTCGGCGGCCGCGACGGAGGCCGTCTCCGCGTACTTCAGCACCGGCAACGCGGCCTCGGTCATCTCGAGCCGGATCTCGTACGCCTTCGGCCTGGCCGGCCCGGCGTTGACCATCGACACCGCCTGTTCGTCGTCGCTGGTGGCGCTGCACGTCGCCGCGCAGGCCCTGCGGCAGCGGGAATGCTCGATGGCGCTCGCCGGGGGCGTGATGGTCATGGCGACTCCGGGCCCGTTCGTCGCCTTCAGCAAGCAACGTGGTCTGGCATCGGACGGGCGGTGCAAACCGTTCTCCGACGACGCCGACGGCACCGGCTGGGCCGAGGGCGCCGGTGTCCTGCTGCTGGAACGGCTCTCCGACGCCCAGCGCAACGGGCATCCCGTTCTGGCCGTCATCCGGGGATCGGCGGTCAACCAGGACGGCGCCTCCAACGGCCTGACCGCGCCGAACGGGCTGGCGCAGCAGCGGGTGATCCGGCAGGCGTTGACGGCGGCGGGGTTGTCGACGGTGGACGTCGATGTGGTGGAGGCGCACGGTACCGGTACCCGGTTGGGGGATCCGATCGAGGCGCAGGCGTTGCTGGCGACGTACGGGCGGGGTCGGGACGCGGATCGTCCGTTGTGGTTGGGGTCGTTGAAGTCGAACATCGGTCATGCGCAGGCGGCGGCGGGTGTGGGTGGTGTGATCAAGATGGTGATGGCGTTGCGGGCGGGGGTGCTGCCGCGGTCGTTGCACGTGTCGGAGCCGTCGTCGCATGTGGACTGGTCGGCGGGTGGGGTGCGGCTGTTGACCCGGGCGCGGCCGTGGCCGGGTACCGACGAACCACGTCGGGCCGGGGTGTCGTCGTTCGGCGTCAGCGGCACCAACGCCCACCTGATCCTGGAACAGGCCGAGCCGGCCGGGGAAAGCGGCACCGGCGACACCGATCTGCCGCAGCCGACCCGCCGGTTCCACCGCAAACGCTACTGGTTGGACGATCGGGCGCCGGCCGGAGATCTGGCGACCGTCGGGCTGGACCCCGCCGACCATCCCCTCCTCGCCGCCGTCACCGTCGTGGCCGACACCCAGGGCGCGGTGCTCACCGGGCGCTTGTCCACCGCCACCCACCCGTGGCTGGCCGAACACCGGGTCCACGGCGAGGTGATCCTGCCGGGCACCGCCTTCGTCGAGCTCGCCGTCCGGGCCGCCGACCAGCTCGGTTGCGCCCACATCGCCGAACTCACCCTGCACGCTCCGATGCGGCTGCCGGCCCACGGCGGCGTACGGATCCAGGTCGTCGTCGGTGAACCCGACCAGGCCGGTGCCCGGCGGATCAGCATCCACTCCCGGGCCGAGCAGGCCGTCGCGGCGCGGTCGTGGACCAGCCACGCCACCGGTCACCTCACCACCGCCCCGATCCCGTCCGGGGCCGATCAGCCGGAGGCCGAGCCCAGCTGGCCACCGGCCGGCGCGGAGCCGGTCCCGATCGACACCCTCGACGACACGCTGGCCGGTGCCGGTCTCGACTACGGGCCAGCCTTCCGCGGGTTGCGCGCCGTGTGGCGTCAGGGTGTCCGGCTCTGGGCCGACGTACGGCTGCCCGACCCCGGCGACGCCGACCGCTTCGGCCTGCACCCTGCCGTACTCGACGCCGCCACCCAGGCACTCGCCGTCGACCTGGGCGACGGGCAGGGCCACGCCCGGTTGCCGTTTTCCTGGTCCGGCGTCACCCTGCACGCCACCGGCGCCGCCGAACTGCGGGTCAGGTTCACCCCGACCTCACCGGACACGTACGCCGTGGCGGCCTTCGACCATGCCGGCCACCTCGTCGCCACCGCGACAGCGGTCACCTTCCGGCCGCTCGCCGCCGTCGCGGCGGCACCGGCGCGGACCGCCGACCTGCACCGGCTCGACTGGGTCCCGATCGCGGACCCGGGCCGTGACCGCCCGGCCGAGGGTGTGCACCTGCTCCGCCTCGACGAGGTCTGCGGCGACGACCCGGACACGATCCGTGAGCACTGCCGGCAGTTGCTGGCGACGTTGCAGCACTGGCTCGGTGACGCCACCAACAACGGCACCCGGCTGGCCGTCGTGACCCGGGGCGCCGTACCGGTCGCCGGCACCGGCGGTGATCTCGCCGGCGCGGCCGTCTGGGGGCTGGTACGGTCCGCCCAGGCCGAACATCCGGACCGGTTCCTGCTGGTCGACGCGGACCCGGTGGACCGCACCGACCCGTCCGGCGTCAGCGGCGTGGCCGCCACCGGCGACACGCCGGCCGACGCCGACACCCCCGCCGACGCCGACACCGTCGCTGCGGCGGTCGCGGCGGCGCTCGCCGCAGGGGAACCACAGGTGGCCGTACGCGGTGGCACGGCACACGCGGCCCGGCTGGCCCACCTTCCGGCGGCGGGCAACGCTCGACCGGTGCTCGACCCGGCCGGCACCGTACTGATCACCGGCGGGCCGGGATCGCTGGGTGCCATCGTGGCCCGACACCTGGTCGACCGGTACGCGGTCCGGCACCTGGTGCTGCTGAGCCGCCAGGGTGACCAGACCCCCGGAGCCGCCGCGCTCGTCGCCGAACTCGCCGAACTCGGCGCCCGGGCCCGGGTGGTCGCCTGCGACGTGGCCGACCGCGCCGCACTGGCCCGCGTGCTGACCGAGACCACCGCCCGGCGGCCGCTGACCGCCGTCGTGCACGCCGCCGGGGTGGTCGCCGACGGCGTCGTCACCGCGATGACCCCGCACCGGCTCGACGCCGTACTCGCGCCCAAGGTCGCCGGGGCGCTGCACCTGCACGAGCTGACCGCCGGGATGGACCTGGCCGCGTTCGTGATGTTCTCCTCCCTGTCCGGGGTGCTCGGCGCGCCGGGGCAGGCCAACTACGCCGCCGCCAACTCGGTTCTGGACGCGCTGGCGGCCCGGCGGCACCGGGCGGGGCTGCCCGCCGTCTCCGTGGCCTGGGGCCAGTGGGACACCGACGGCGGTATGACCGGAACGCTCGCTGAGGCCGACCGTGCCCGAATGGCCCGCGGCGGGGTACTGCCGCTGTCCGTGCCCGCCGGGCTGGCGCTGTTCGACGCCGCCGTCGCCGCCACCGCGCCCGCCGTCGTCGCCGCGGCGCTGCAACCGGCCCGGCTGCGTGCCGGCGACGGCGTACCGCCGGTCTTCAGCTCGCTGGTGGGTCCGCTCACCCGGCCGGCAGCGGGCGGCGGCACCGGGGCACTCGCCGCGCGCCTCGCAGAGCTCGCCGAGCGGGAACGGGCGGACCTGCTCCTCGACCTGGTCCGTACCCACGTCGCGACCGTGCTGGGACACGAATCACCGGAGGCGGTCGCCGCCGACCGTGAATTCCATCAGCTCGGCTTCGATTCGCTCACCGCCGTCGAGTTGCGCAACGCGTTGACCGCGGCGACCGGGCTACGGCTGCCGGCCACCCTGGTGTTCGACCATCCCACGGCGAACGCGGTGGCCGAGTACCTGCGCGCCGAACTCGTCGTCGGCGAGAGCCGGCCGGGAGGCGCCCTTGCCGTCGCGTCTTCGGCAGGCACCGACGAGCCGATCGCGATCGTCGCGATGGCCTGCCGCTACCCGGGCGGCGTCAGCTCGCCGGAGCAGTTGTGGACCCTCGTCGCCGACGGGGTCGACGCCATCGGCGAGTTCCCCGCCGACCGTGGCTGGCAGATCGACCAGCTCTACGACGCCAGCGGGGAACGGCCTGGCAGCACGTACGTGCGTACCGGGGGATTCCTCTACGACGCCGCCGATTTCGACGCCGGCTTCTTCGGCATCTCACCTCGCGAGGCGCCGACCGTCGACCCGCAGCAGCGGCTGCTGCTGGAGACCTCGTGGGAGGCCGTCGAACGGGCCGGCATCGACCCGTTGTCCCTGCGGGGCAGCGCTACCGGCGTCTTCGTCGGTGTCCAGTACCACGACTACGTGGCCAGCAGCTCCACCGGCGCGGTGGTGTCCGGTCGGGTGGCCCACCACTTCGGATTCGAAGGCCCGGCGGTCAGTGTCGACACCGCCTGCTCCTCGTCGCTGGTCTCGATGCACTGGGCGGCGCAGTCGCTGCGTACCGGGGAGTGCACGCTGGCGCTGGCCGGCGGGGTCACGGTGATGGCGACCCCGGAGACGTTCGTCGAGTTCAGCCGCCAACGCGGGCTGGCCCGCGACGGTCGCTGCAAGGCCTTCTCCACCGACGCCGACGGCACCGCCTGGGCGGAGGGCGCCGGGGTCCTCGTCCTGGAACGACTCTCCGACGCCCGCCGGCACGGTCACCCGGTGCTCGCCGTGATCCGGGGCTCGGCGGTCAACTCCGACGGCCGGTCCAACGGGCTCACCGCTCCGAACGGACCCGCCCAGCAGCGGGTGATCCGCCAGGCGTTGGCCAACGCCGGTCTGCGGCCGGGCGACGTCGACGTGGTGGAGGCGCACGGCACCGGCACGGCGTTGGGCGACCCGATCGAGGCGCAGGCCCTGCTCGCCACCTACGGGCAGGACCGGGACGAACCGCTCTGGCTGGGCTCGCTCAAGTCGAACATCGGGCACACCCAGGCCGCCGCCGGGGTCGCCGGAGTGATCAAGATGGTTCAGGCGATGCGGTACGCGACGATGCCGCGGACGCTGCACGTGACCGAGCCGTCGACGCATGTCGACTGGGCTGCGGGGAAGGTTCGGCTGCTGACCACGGACCGGCCGTGGCGGCGGACCGGCCAGCCCCGCCGGGCCGCGGTCTCGTCCTTCGGCGTCAGCGGTACCAACGCCCATCTGGTGATCGAGGAGGCAGACCCGCAGGATGCCGCCGTCACCGCCGGTGGTGACGGCGGTAGTGCGGCCGGCAGTGAGTCCGGCGGTGGGGCCGATGGTGGGGCCGGCGAGCCGCCGGTGGTGCCGTGGCTGCTGTCCGGCCGTACCCGCCAGGCGCTGCAGGCACAGGCGGAGCGGCTGCTGGACCACGTCGACGACACCGACGACGAAGCGGCCGACATCGGCTACTCCACCGTGTTCCGGCCACAGCTGGAGCACCGGGCCGTCCTGCTCGGCGCGGAACGGGGCGACTTCCTGCTCGGGCTCGTCGCACTCGTCGACGGCGTCGAGGAGGCCGAGTCGGTGACCGGCACGGTCAGCAGCGGCGGCCTCGCCTTCGTCTTCTCCGGCCAGGGCGCGCAGCACCCCCGGATGGGACGGCAGCTCGCGGCCCGGTTCCCGGTGTTCGCGGCGGCGCTGCACGAGGTGACCAGCGAGTTCGACACGCGCCTGGACCCGCCGCTGGGTACGGTGCTCGCCGCCGAGCCGGGCAGCGCCGAGGCCGCGCTGCTCGATCAGACCGCCTACACCCAGGCCGGGGTGTTCGCCATCGAGGTCGCCATGCTGCGGTTGCTGGAGTCGGTCGGCGTCCGTCCGGACCGGCTCGCCGGACACTCGATCGGTGAGCTGGCCGCCGCGTACGCCGCCGGCATGCTCTCGCTGTCCGACGCGTGCGCCCTGGTCGCCGCCCGGGGCACCCTGATGCAGGCGCTGCCGGCCGGCGGCGCGATGCTCGCCGTGCAGGCCAGCGAGGACGAGGTACGCCCGTTACTGACCGGCCGGCTGGACCTCGCCGCCGTCAACGCGGCGCAGTCGGTGGTGCTCTCCGGTGCCGAGCAGGAGATCCGGGCCGCCGCCGAAAGGTTCGCCGGGCAGGGCAGGGCGGTGACCCGGCTGCGCGTGTCGCACGCGTTCCACTCGGCGGCGATGGAACCGATGCTGGCCGCGTACCGCGAGGTGGTCGAGTCGGTCACCTTCCGGCCGCCCACGGTGCCGCTGGTTTCCACACTCACCGGCGCGGCGGCGGACCCGGAGCAGTTGTGCTCGGCGGAGTACTGGGTACGGCAGGTTCGCGAGCCGGTGCGCTTCCACGACGCGGTCCGCTGCCTCGAACGCGCCGGTGTCACCCGGTTCGTCGAGGTCGGGCCGGACGCCGTGCTCGTCCCGCTGGTGTCGCGTGGCGTCGCCGCGACGGTGGCGCCGCCGACGGTCGCGCCGACGATGCGTCGGGGCCGCGACGAGCCGCGTACGTTGCTGGACACGCTCGCCCGGTTGCACGTGTGCGGCGTCGCGGTGGACTGGTCGGCGGTCCTCGCCGACCTTCCGGTGCGCCGGGTACCCCTGCCCACCTACGCCTTCCAACGCCAGAGGTACTGGCTGGACAGTGTCGCGGGTGCCCTCGCTGACCCGTCTGCCGGTGCTCATCCGCTCGTCGACCGGACGGTGGAACTGCCCGGGTCGGGTGGGTTGATGCTGACCGGCCGGCTGTCCACCGCCACCCACCCCTGGCTGGCCGACCACGTGGTGCACGGACTGACCGTGCTGCCCGGCGCCGGCCTCGTCGAACTCGCCACCCGGGCCGGCGACCAGCTCGGGTGCGGGCGGATCGAGCAGCTCGACTTCGAACGTCCGCTGGTCCTGCCGGCCGGCGGCAGCGTCGCCGTGCAGGTGGAGGTCGGTGCCGCCGACGAACATGGGGCCCGGCGTGTCCTGGTGCACTCCCGGGCCGGAACCGCCGGGACCGACCCGCCCTGGCAGCGGCACGCCAGTGGGGTGCTGGTGCCGGACACTGCGGCCGCCGACCGGCTGGCACCAGACCCGGAGTTCACCCAGTGGCCGCCGCCGGGAGCCACCCCGGTGCCGCTGGACAGCTGGTACGACGAGCTCGCCGCGACCGCCGGAATCGCCTACGGCCCGGTGTTCCGCGGGGTGCGCGCGGTGTGGCGGCGGGCCGACGAGGTGTACGCCGACGTCGCCCTGCCGGCCGTGGCCGGCACTGACGCCGCCGACTTCAACCTGCACCCGGCGGTGCTGGACGCGGCCTGGCAGTTGGTGGCGCACAGCCCGGTGGCGGCGGCCGGCCCGCTGCTGCCGCTCGCGGTGACCGGGGTGAGCCTGTTCGCCACCGGCGCCGTCGAGGCGCGGGTGCGCGTCCGGGTGGCCGCGCCGGCGACGGTGTCGGTCGAGATCGCCGACGGTGCCGGTGTGCCGGTCGCCACCGTTGACGCGCTCGCGCTGCGCCCCGCCGGTGACCTGGCGCAGGCCCTCGACGACGCGGAGGGGTCCGCCGGTGACGGGTCAGCGGCCAGCCGCGACGGCGGAGGGCCGGGCGACGGGCCAGCGGCGGCGCTGCTGCGGGTCCAGTGGCAGCCGATCGCCGCGCCCGACGCGTCACCGGGCGTCGCCTGGCAGCTGGTCGGCCCGGACCGCTGGACGCTGGCGGCGCCGCTCGCCGCGACCGCCGTACCGGACTTCGACGCCGTCGTCGCGTCGGCGGCCGACGGCGACGGCGAGGACCGGCCGGTGTTCCTGCTCAGCTGTGGCGGCGGCCCGGACCCGGACGTCGTGCACGGCGAGACCCGGCGGGCGGTCGACGCGTTGCGTACCTGGCTGGCCGACAGCCGGTTCGACGGGTCGAGGCTGGTGGTGGTGACCGGCGGCGGCGTCCCGGCCGGTGCCGTCGCCGACGTGGACCCGGCCGGTGCCGCCGTCTGGGGCCTGGTACGCAGCGCGCAGGCCGAGCACCCCGATCGGATCGTGCTGGTCGACGTCGAGCCGGACCGGGTCTCGCCCGCGCTGCTGGCCTCGGCGGTGTCCACGGGGGAGCCCCAGGTGGCGGTCCGCGACGAAGCCCTGTACGTGCCCCGCCTGGTGCCGAGCGGTCCGCCGCCGCAGGACGCGCCCCCCACGCCCCCGGACTTCGGCTCGGGCACGGTCCTGGTGACCGGGGCGACCGGCGCCCTCGGCCGGGTGATCGCCCGGCACCTGGTGACCGGTCACGGCGTACGGCATCTGCTGCTGACCAGCCGGCGGGGCATGGCCGCGCCCGACATGACGCGGCTGCGTACCGACCTGCTCGACCTCGGCGCCCAGGTGACGGTCACGGCCTGCGACGTCACCGACCGCGACGAGGTGGCACGGTTGCTCGCCACGGTGCCGTCGGAGCATCCGCTCACCGGCGTCGTGCACGCGGCCGGCGTTCTCGACGACGCGGTGATCGGCTCGCTGACCGCCGACCGGATGTCGAACGTGCTGCGGCCCAAGGTGGACGCCGCGTGGCACCTGCACGAGCTGACCAGGGACACGCCGCTCGCCGCGTTCGTGACGTTCTCCTCCGCCGCCGGGGTCCTCGGCCCACCCGGTCAGGCCAACTACGCCGCGGCCAACGCCTACCTGGACGGGTTGGCCGCCCACCGGCGGGCGCACGACCTGCCGGCCAAGTCACTGGCCTGGGGCCTGTGGTCCACTGCCGACGAGGGGATGGGTGGCGCACTGACCGAAGCCGACCTGCGGCGGCTCGCCGAGACCGGTGTCCACCCGCTCGACGCCGAGACCGGTCTCGCCCTGTACGACCGGGCGGTGGCCCTGCCCGACGCCGTGCTGGTGCCGATCCGGCTCGATCCGGCGAAGCTGGGGCCGGACCGGCCGGCGTTGCTCGACGGCCTGGCCGCGCCCCCGCCGACGGACGATGGCGCGACCGGGACGCGTCGGCGCTCCGCGCGGGACGCGAACGGCGGCGCGCCGACCGGTGGTGGCGGCGGCCGGCTCCGCGAGCAGCTCGCCGGCAAGTCCCGCCCGCAGGCGCAGGAACTGCTGCTGGAGATGATCCGCAGTGAGGCGGCGAAGCTGCTCGGGCACCCGGGGCCGGAGGCGATCGAGCCGGAGCGGGCCTTCAGCGAGCTGGGCTTCGATTCGTTGGCCGCGATCGGGTTCCGTAACCGGTTGACCCTGCTCACCGGCCGGCAGCAGCCGGCGACGTTGATCTTCGACTATCCCAACGCCGCCGCGCTGGCCCGGCAGTTCGCCGCCGACCTCGTGCCGGACACCGTCGACGGCGGCGCTGCGCTGCCCGACGACGAGATCCGGGCGGTGCTGAGCAGCATCCCGCTGGGCCGGCTGCGTGCCGCCGGACTGCTGGAGAGCCTGCTCGCGCTGGCCGGCGCGCCGACGCACCCGGCCGGCACGCCCCACCCGGCGGGCGGCTCCGCGATTGACGAAATGGACACCGAGAACCTCATCAGCATGGCCCTGCAGACGGCCGACTTCGGCGAGTGACGCGAGAGGTGTGAGATAGACATGACGCAGGCGGACCAGAGGATCGTCGACGCTCTCCGCGCGTCGCTGAAGGAGAACGAGCGACTCCGCGAGCACAGCCGCCAGCTCACCGAGGCAGCACACGAGCCGATCGCCATCATCGGCATGGCGTGCCGGTTCCCCGGTGGGGTGACCAGTCCGGAAGGGCTGTGGCGGCTGCTGGTCGACGAGGTCGATCCGATGGGTGGGTTCCCCACCGACCGGGGCTGGGACCTGGACCGGCTCTACGACCCCGACGGCACCCGGCCCAACACGACCTACGTACGGCAGGCCGGGTTCCTCTACGACGCGGGCGACTTCGACGCCGACTGGTTCGGCATCGCCCCCCGCGACGCCCTGCTGATCGACCCCCAGCAGCGGTTGCTGCTGGAAAGCACCTGGGAGGCGTTCGAACGCGCCGGTATCGCCCCGGCGTCGGTACGCGGCAGCCAGACCGGCGTCTTCGCCGGGGTCATGTACCACAACTATCCCGGCAGTTACGGGTCGTCGGGGGTGGTGTCCGGGCGGGTCTCGTACCACTTCGGTTTCGAAGGACCGGCGATCACGCTCGACACCGCCTGCTCGTCGTCCCTGGTGGCGCTCGACCTCGCCGTACAGTCGCTGCGTCGGGGGGAGTGCTCCCTCGCTGTCGCCGGCGGGTCGTCGGTGATGGCCTCCCCGCAGACCTTCGTCGAGTTCAACCTCGAGGACACCCAGTCGCGTGACGGCCGGTGCCGTTCCTTCTCCGACGACGCCGACGGGCCGGCCTGGGCCGAGGGCGTCGGGGTGCTGCTCGTCGAGCGGCTGTCCGATGCGCGCCGCAACGGCCACCGCGTTCTCGCCGTGGTACGCGGCTCCGCGGCCAACTCCGACGGCGCGTCGAACGGGCTGACCGCGCCGAACGGTCCGGCTCAGCAGCGGCTGATCCGGCAGGCGTTGGCCAACGCCCGCATGTCCGCCGACCAGGTCGACGCGGTCGACGGCCACGGTACGGCCACCGAACTGGGCGACCCGATCGAGGTGCAGGCGCTGCTGGCGACGTACGGGCAGGGTCGGGACGCGGATCGTCCGTTGTGGTTGGGGTCGTTGAAGTCGAACATCGGTCACGCGCAGGCGGCGGCGGGTGTGGGTGGTGTGATCAAGATGGTGATGGCGTTGCGGGCGGGGTTGCTGCCCCGGTCGTTGCACGTGTCGGAGCCCTCGTCGCATGTGGACTGGTCGGCGGGTGGGGTGCGGCTGTTGACCATGGCGCGGCCGTGGCCGGGTACCGACGGACCGCGTCGGGCCGGGGTGTCGTCGTTCGGGTTGAGCGGGACGAACGCGCACGTGATCCTGGAGGAGGCGCCGGCGGATCTGGCGGCCGGCCCGGTGCCGGCCGACGGCTCGGTCGAGGATCCACCGGCTGTGCCGTTCCAGCGCAAGCGCTACTGGCTGACCGCCTCCCCGCTGACCGGTGACCCGGTCTCGATGGGGCTCGCCCCCGCCAACCACCCGCTGCTCGGCGCCGCCGTCATGCTCGCGGCCAACGACGGCATGGTGCTCACCGGGCGGCTGTCGGTGGCGAACCAGCCCTGGCTGGCCGACCACCGGGTGGGCGAGACCGTCCTGTTCCCCGGCGCGGGCTTCGTCGAACTCGCCACACACGCCGGGGAACGGGTCGGCTGCGGCCGGATCGCCGACCTCGTCCTGCAGGCCCCGCTGGTGCTGCCGGCCCGGGACGCGCAGCAGATCCAGATCACGCTCGGCGGGCCCGACGACTCCGGAGCCCGGTCGCTGGTCGTGCACAGCAGGACCGACGACGGTACGGACGACAGCCGTTGGACGCCGCACGCGACCGGCACCCTGGTGCCGCGTCGGCCGCCCACCGGTGCCGAGCTGACCTCCTGGCCGCCGGACGGCGCCGAGCCGGTCGACCTGGCCGGCGTCTACGACGAGTTCGCCGAACGTGGACTGGTCTACGGACCGACCTTCCAGGGGCTGCGGAACGCCTGGCGCCGCGACGACGACCTGTACGCCGAGATCAGCGTGCCGGATCAGGCACGGGGCAAGGTGAACCGGTTCGGGCTGCACCCGGCACTACTGGACGCGGCCCTGCAGGCGGTCGGCCGCAGCGGGTTGGCCGGGCAGGAGGCGGCCCTGCCGTTCCAGTGGCGCGACGTCGAGGTGTACGCCGCCGGCGCGGCCAGCGCCCGGATCCGGGTCAGCCGCTCGGCCGACGGCGGCGTGTCGATCCTGCTGGCCGACGGCACGGGTACGCCGGTCGCCTCGGTCGGTTCGCTGGTGCTGCGCCCGGTCGTGGCGGCGGAACTGGCCGCCGCCGACAGCGGGCCGTACCGCGACGCGCTGTTCACCGTCGACTGGACGCCGGTGGCGCTGCCGGCCGGTGCCCCGGTCACCGTCGCCGACCTGGCCGGCGTGACCGCCGGCGCCGAGGTCCCGGCGGTGGTGCTGCACCGTCACGCCGCCGTGTCCGGCGCCGGCGCCGGTACGCCCGAAGCGGTCCGCGCCGGCACCGTGGAGGCGTTCACCGCGCTGCGTACCTGGCTGGCCGAGCCCCGGTTCGCCGGCACCCGGCTGGTGGTGCTGACCCGGCGGGCCGTGGCGCTGCCCGGCGAGGACGTCACCGACCTGGCCGGCTCAGCCGTGTGGGGGCTGATCCGGTCCGCGCAGACCGAGCATCCGGGTCGGATCGTGCTGGTGGACACCGACGCCGAACAGGACGCGGTGACGCTGCTGCCGAAGGTGCTGGCGGCCGGGGAGTCCCAGGTCGTGGTCCGGGACGGGGCGGTACGGGTGGCCCGGCTGCGCAGAGCGGACGCGGCTGCGGCCGACGCGGTACCGGCCGACGTCGCCGCCGGCACGGTGCTGGTCACCGGGGCCACCGGTGGCCTCGGCCGGCTGATCGCCCGGCACCTGGTCACCACGCACGGCGTACGGGACCTGCTGCTGGTCAGCCGGCGCGGTGCGGCCGCCGAAGGCGCCGACGAACTCGTCGAGGAGCTGACCGGGCTGGGCGCCCAGGTCGAGCTGGTCGCCGGCGACGTCGCCGACCGGGACGCGGCAGCGGCGCTTGTCGCCGGACGCCGGCTCACTGCGGTCGTGCACGCCGCCGGGGTGCTGGACAACGGCACGATCGACACGCTGACGCCGCAGCGGATCGACGCCGTGCTGCGGCCGAAGGTCGACGCCGCGTGGCACCTGCACGAGCTGACCGCCGGGATGGACCTGGCCGCGTTCGTGCTGTTCTCCTCCGCCTCCGGCGTGCTCGGCGGGATGGGGCAGGGCAACTACGCCGCCGCGAACACCTTCCTGGACGGGCTGGCCGCCCATCGGCGGGCCAGCGGCCTGGCCGGGGTCTCCCTCGCCTGGGGCATGTGGGGCACCGGCACCGGGATGGCCGGTCACGTCACCGCCGCCGAACTGCCGCAGGTGGCCCGTACCGGGTTCGTCCCGATCAGCGGCGCGGAAGGGCTGGCGCTGTTCGACGCCACCTGGATGTCGCCGGAACCGTTCCTCGCCCCCATCCGGCTCGACCTCACGGTCCTTCGCCGGCAGGGGGACGCGCTGCCGGATCTGTTCCGGGCCCTCGTCCCAGCGCCGCGCCGCGCCGTCGCCGCCCCCGGCGACGCCACCGGCACGTTCAGTCAACGGTTGGCCGCGATGTCGGTCCAGGACCGGGGGAACACTCTGCGGGAGCTGGTTCGCGCGCAGGTGGCGCAGGCGCTCGGGCACAGTGCCCCGGAGAGCATCGAGCTGGACCGGGCGTTCCAGGACCTGGGATTCGACTCCCTCACCGCGGTCGAGCTGCGCAACGGGCTCAGTGTCGCCACCGGGGTCCAGCTGTCGGCGACCCTGGTGTTCGACAACCCGACCCCGATGGCGTTGGTCGACCACCTCGCCGAGGAACTCGTCGGTGACGCGGAGGAACCGTCCGTGGCAGAGCCCGACCAGGCCCCGGTGTCGGCGGACGAACCGATCGCCATCGTCGGCATGAGCTGCCGACTGCCCGGCGCGGTCAGCTCGCCCGAGGACCTGTGGCGGCTGCTGACCGCCGGCGACGACGGGATCTCGTCGTTCCCCACCGATCGGGGCTGGGACATCGAAGGATGGTTCAGCCACGACTCCGGCGCGGGTTCCCGCCAGGGCGGGTTCGTCGCCGACGCCACCCACTTCGACGCCGGCTTCTTCGGCATCAGTGACGACGAGGCGACCGTCATGGACCCGCAGCAGCGGCTGCTGCTGGAGGCTTCGTGGGAGGCGATCGAGCGGGCCGGCATCGATCCGCGTTCGCTGCGCGGCAGCACCACCGGTGTGTTCGCCGGAGTGATGCAGCCCGACTACGACCCCGGCATGTTCGGATCGGTGGAACACGCCGCCGCGTTCCGTGGGGTCGGCCTGTCGCAGAGCATCGTCTCCGGCCGGGTGGCCTACCTGCTGGGCCTGGAGGGCCCGGCGGTGTCGGTGGACACCGCCTGCTCGTCCTCCCTGGTCGCGCTGCACTGGGCTATCCAGGCGCTGCGCCAGGGTGACTGTTCGCTGGCGCTCGCCGGCGGGGTGACGGTGATCTCGACCCCGGCCACCTTCGTCGACTTCGACCAGCAGGGCGGGCTGGCCACCGACGGGCGCTGCAAGTCGTTCTCGGCGGCGGCCGACGGGATCGGCTGGGCCGAGGGCGTCGGTGTGCTCGTGGTGGAGCGGCTCTCCGACGCCCGACGCAACGGCCACCAGGTGCTGGCCGTGGTACGGGGCTCCGCCGTCAACTCCGACGGTGCCTCCAACGGGATGACCGCGCCCAACGGGCCGGCCCAGGAGAAGGTGATCCGGCGGGCGCTGGCGACCGCCGGGCTACGCGCGGACGAGGTCGACGCGGTCGAGGGCTTCGGCGCCGGCACCCGGCTCGGCGATCCGATCGAGGTGCGGGCCCTGCAGGGCACGTACGGGCAGGACCGCGACCGGCCGCTGTGGCTGGGATCGGTCAAGTCGAACATCGGCCACACCCAGTCGGCCTCCGGCGTCGCCGGGGTCGTCAAGATGGTGCTCGCCCTGCGGCACGGCGTGCTGCCGCGGACGCTGCACGCCGACGACCGGTCCCCACACGTGAACTGGGCCGACAGCCAGGTGCGGCTGCTCACCGAGTCGGTGCCCTGGCCGGCGGGCGAGCGTCCGCGCCGGGCCGCGGTGTCGTCCTTCGGGCGCAGCGGCACCAACGCGCACCTGATCCTGGAGGAGGCGGACCCCGCCGTGGCCGGGGCGCAGGCGCACGGTCAGCCGCCCCAACAGGCGCAGCGGCCGGCCGGGCCGATGCTGCCGCTGCTGGTGTCGGCGCGAACCCGGGAGGCGTTGCCGGACCAGGCTGCCGCGCTGGTCGCAGCGCTGCGTGCCGACCCCGACCTCGACCCGGTCGACGTCGGGTACTCCCTGGCGGCTACCCGGGTGCCCTTCGACCACCAGGCCGTTGTCGTCGGCGCCGACCGTGACGACCTGCTGGGGGCCCTGACCGACCTGGCCGCCGCGACGCTGTCGCCACGGGTGGTGACCGGCCACGTCCGGCCGACCGGCGGTACGGCGTACCTGTTCCCGGGTGCCGGGGCGCAGCGAGCCGGGATGGGCCGGCAGCTGTACGCCTCGTTCGGCGCCTTCGCCGCCGCGTTCGACGAGGTCTGCGCCAAGTTCGACCGGCATCTCGACCGGCCGTTGCGGGATCTGGTGTTCGCCGAGGAGGGCACGGTGGCCGCTGGCCTGCTCGACCAGACGAGCTACATGCAGGCCGCACTGTTCACGGTGGAGGTGGCGACGTACCGGCTGCTGGAGTCGTGGGGCCTGCGGCCCGACCACGTCGTCGGGCATTCGGCCGGGGCGCTCGCCGCCGCGCACGTCGCCGGGGTGCTGTCGCTGGCCGACGCGGTGAAGCTCTGCGCGACCGGTGGGGAACTGCTGCAGGAGCTGCCCGCCGGGGCGATGGTGGCGGTGCGGGCCAGCGAGGACGAGGTGCGGCCCGAACTGGACGGGGACGTCGAGATCGCGGCGGTGAACAGCCCTGACTGGGTGGTGGTGTCCGGGCCGGACGACGACGTCACCGAGCTGGCCGAGCGGTGGCGGGCAGCGGGACGGTCGGTCAGCCCGCTGCGGGTGCGCCGGGCGTTCCACTCCTCGGCGGTGGACGATGTCCTGGAGGAGTACTTCGACGTCGCGGACCGGCTCACCTACCACCCGCCGGCCGTCAGCCTGGTCGCGCACGTCGACGGCGAGCTGGTCGGTGCCGACGACCTGGCGACCGCCGAACACTGGGAGCGGCAGCTGCGCGCCGAGGTCCGGTTCGTCGACGACGTACGCCATCTGGCGGAACTGGGCGTGACCCGGTTCGTCGAGGTGGGTCCGGACGGTGGCCTGGCGCAGATGGTGGCGGCCTGCCTGCCCGACGCCGGCCAGGCGGTGGTGCCGACGGTGAGCGCGGACCCGGCGGAGGTCGGCGCGCTGTTCGCGGCGGTGGCCCGGCTGCAGGTGACCGGGCATGCCGTGGACTGGTCGCGGCTGTACGCCGGTCGGGGCGCGCGGCAGGTGGCGCTGCCCCCGTACTCGTTCCATCGGCAGCGGTACTGGGTCGAGATGGACGCGCTGGCGGTCGGCGAGGTGGTCGCCGCCGGGTTGGAGGAGACCGGGCATCCGCTGCTGGGTGCGGCGGTGCCGGTCGCCGGTACGCAGGACCTGGTGCTGACCGGCCGCCTGTCGCGGGCAGCCAGGTCCTGGCTGGACGACCACCGGATCGGGGATGCCACCGTGCTGCCGGCCCCGGCGCTGGTCGAGTTCGCGGTGCATGCCGGGGACCGGGTCGGCTGCAGCCGGATCGCCCGGCTGACGGAGCTGGCTCCGGTGCCGTTGGATCCGGCCACCGCGACGCAGATCCAGGTGGTGGTGCGCGACGCCGGGGCGGGACACGGCGAGCGGGAGTTCGCCGTGTACGCCCGGGCCGAGGACGGTTCCACGGCCTGGTCGCAGTGCGCCGCCGGCCGGCTGGCGGCCGGCCGGGGCGGGCCCTCGCCGCTGACGGTGGACGACGGGCAGTGGCCACCGGCCGGCGCCGAGCCGGTCGACCTGTCCGGCTGGTACGAGGAGCTGGCCGACCGAGGCCTGTCCTACGGGCCGGCGATGCGCGGCCTGCGCCGCGCCTGGCGGGCCGGACAGGACCTGTTCGCCGAGGTCGACCTGCCGAAGAGCGCCGGTACGGGGGCCTTCGCGATCCATCCCGTCCTGCTCGACGCGGCCCTGCACGCCACCGGGCTGGTTGACGGCGCCGATGGCCGGCCGGGGCGGCCGGTCTCCTGGTCCGGGGTCGAGCTGCACGCCACCGGCGCCGTCACGGTCCGGGTGCGGCTGCGCGCCGACGGTCGAAGGCTCTCGCTCGCTATGGTCGACCCGGCGGGCAGTCCCGTGCTCACGGCGGATTCGATCGAGCTGCGGTCGGGGTCCGAGCGCGACCCGTCGGGCTCGGACACCGAGCAGGTCCCGGCCACCTCGGCCGCCGTTCGGCCCGGCGACAACGGTCGGCCGCGTGCGAACGGTGCGCCGGGCCGCCCGGTGGCGGCCGTCGCGGCGACCGGCGACGCGGGGGCCGGCGACGCGGGAGCCGAGACGTGGCGCCGGCTCGCCGCGCTCGGCGGTGAGCAGCGGGAGCCCGCCGTGCGGGACCTGGTCGCCAGCGCGATCGCGGCCGTGGTGAACACGACTCCGGAGACGATCGACTTCGACGGGCACTTCGTCGAGGCCGGATTCACCTCACTGACCGTGACCGAGCTCGGGATCGACCTCGGTACCCGGACCGGTCTCGACCTCAGTGAGGTGATCTTCCAGTACCCGACACCCAACCATCTCACCCGTCACCTGCTCGACGAACTCGCCGCGAACGGCGCCGGTCAGCAACCGGTTCGTGAGGGCGACGAGGGCGGGGAGACGCTGCGCGATCTGTTCCGGGCGGCGGCGCTGGCCGGCCGGCTCGGCGACGGTATCGACGTGCTGAGCGCGGCGGCGCGCCTGCGTCCCACCTTCGACACGCCGGCCGGTGCGGACCAGCGGATCTCCCCGCTGCGCCTGGCGCAGGGCCCGGCCCGGCCCCGGCTGCTGTTCGTGGAGACCCCGATGGCGATGGGCAACCACTACCAGTACAGCCGGCTGGTCGCGCACTTCCAGCAGATCCGTGACGTCGTGTCGCTGCCGGTGCCCGGCTTCACCCGGGGCGCTCCGCTGCCGGCGACCGCCGAGCTGGTGGTCGAGTTGCTCGCCGACGCGGCGCTGAGCGCCGCCGACGGCGAGCCGTTCGTCCTGGTCGGGTACTCGGCCGGTGGCATCCTCGCCCAGGCGACTGCTAGCCACCTCGAACGGATGGGCACCGGCCCGCAGGGCGTCGTGTTGCTCGACACCCAGCCGGTGCAGCGGCCGGGCGACCCCGGCGGCGGCTCCGTCGAGGATGCTTCCGCCGGCGCGGTGATGACCGAGATGGTGCTCGGACTGTTCGAGCTGGAGGCGGCCGCGGGCAAGTTCGACAGCGCCCAGCTCACCGCGATGGCCTGGTACGTCGACCTGCTGCCCGAGTTCGAGCTGGGGGCCACCGGGGCCCCGGTGCTCTACCTGCGCGGGGCCGAGCCGATCGGTGCCGCCGTGCCGGCCACGACGGCCGTGTCGTGGCCGTACGCCGACAGCACCGAGACGGTTCCCGGCAATCATTTCACCATGGTCGATGCGGAGGCGGCGACCACGTCGAAGGCGATCGAGCAGTGGCTGGCGGCAACAGCCGAGCAGCGTGTTCCCGAGCCGACCGTGAAGGGCTGAGGTGTGACGTGTACGAATCCGAGGACGCCGAGATCTACGACCTGATTCACCAGGGGCGGGGCAAGGACTACGCCGCTGAGGCCGCCGAGGTCACCCGACTCGTGCTGGCCGACAAGCCGGACGCGGCCTCACTGCTGGACGTCGCCTGCGGCACCGGCGAGCATCTGCAGCACCTCTCGGCGTCCTTCCCGCACGTCGAGGGGGTCGACATATCCGCCGACATGCTGCTGAGCGCCAAGGCGCGGCTGCCGCTGGTGCCGTTGCACCAGAGCGACATGCGCTCCTTCGCCCTGGGACGTCGTTTCGACGCGGTGACCTGTCTGTTCAGCTCGATCGGTCACATGCGTACGACCGCCGAGCTCACCGCCGCGCTGCGCTGCTTCGCCGAGCACACCGTGCCCGGCGGCGTCGCGGTGGTGGACCCGTGGTGGTTCCCCGACACGTTCCTGCCCGGGTACGTCGCCAGCGACGTGGTCCGGGCGGACGGGCGCACCATCGCCCGGGTCTCCCACGCGTCGCAGGAGGGCAACGCAACCCGGATGGACGTGCAGTACCTGATCGCCGACGCGGACTCGGGCATCCGCCACCTCGCGGAAAGCACTCTGATCACCTTGTTCACCCGCGAGGAGTACGAGGCCGCGTTCCGGGCCGCCGGGTTCACGCCGACCTATCTGGACCAGGGGCCGGGTGCCAGGGGTCTGTTCGTCGCGGTCCGGCAGGGGCGGCCGGAGCCGGCGTCGGCGGGTACCTGACCGGTACGTGGCACCGGGGGGGGGGGGGGGGGGGGGGGGGGGGGGGGGGGGGGGGGGGGGGGGGGGGGGGGGGGGGTGGGCGGAACCCGGACTGGAGAGAACAGCCAG
>NZ_JBSWXD010000051.1:0-39763 GCF_056160425.1 Micromonospora sp. ABR4_055 | reverse complement strand
AAGTGCAAGAGGCGAAAAAAAACCAAGCCTCCTCCCCCCCCGGGCCGGTGGCAGCCGGGAAGATCCGCCTACCCGGGTGAGCACCCGGGTAGGCGGAGTCACCCGCAGGTGACCACTGGGAAGGTCACAACGCCCGGCGCAGGGTGGACGTCTGCCGGGGGACGAAGACCGTCGCCGCCGGGACGACCGGGACGGTGAGCGGCACGGCACCCGGCAGCGGCCCGACCGGCGCGCTGCGGGGCTGCGGCAGCCTGGGTGGCGCGGCGGCGTGTTCCCGGGAGTCGACGATGATCCGTTGTACGGCGTACGAGTCCGGTAGCCGCCAGCCGACCTCGTCCGGATCGACCGCCCAGCGGACCGGCCCCTGCGGCAGCACCGTCGGCGGGGCGGGAATCCAGGAGCCCGGCCCGTGCTGGATGACGTCCAGCGAATCGGCCAGCTCCGGGCGCAGCGCGTCACCCGGGCGAACCAGGAACATCCACCGCCCGGTCGGGGTGACCGCGACCGGGCCGCGCAGCTGGCCCCGGCCGGGTGCCGCCGCTCCGCCGCGCAGCCGCAGCGTGCACAGCGTCCGCAGGCCGAGCCGGGCCGGCACGTCGAGCACGTCGAACGCGTGTCCGGTGGCCAGCAGGACGGTGTGCGGCTGCTGACGCCACCACGAGCCGACCCGGTCGCGCTGATCACTTGCGTCCCGCTCCCAGTGCTGCAACGCCGGGTGGCAGCCCGTGGTGGGACAGCCGGGGCGGTCACACCGGAAGCGCCCCTGGTGCAGGTACGCCCCTGGCGTCACCGGCCAGCCGTGTCTGGCGTAGCGCAGCGCGCCGCGGCGGAGCCGCAGGCGGACGAAAGGCGGTTGGACCGTCCACCGCATGATCGACATTCCTCCAAGGCATCTGGGTGCCGCCCGGACCACTCGTCGGGTCCGACCGGTCGGGTGAGGGCAGCCGGATCCGGCGTGCCCGGGCGGGGGACGCCGCGGCGACACGCCGGAACTTTTCGGCTGCCAACCCTTTGCAACTTGCATCGAAAACTACGACCATCTGTGATGGACCTAACGCACTGCCTGTGCGATGAGCACGGTCAGTGGTCCCGGTGTCCGGGGGGATGCCGCATCGACCAGCACATTTGCCGGCTCCGAAGTGCCCGGCACCGCGAGGGGGAACATGAGCGTGGAAGAGTTACCCATCGGTCGGCGGGTCGCCTACTGGCGTGGCCGGCGCAGAATGTCCCAACAGGTGTTCGCCGATCGGCTCGGAAAATCCAAGAGCTGGGTGGACAAGGTCGAACGGGGGGTGCGCCGGCTGGACAAGTTCTCGGTGATCCACGAGATCGCCGACGTGCTACAGCTCGACGCGCAACTGCTGCTCGGCAAGGACCCGGAGCGGCGGCCGGAGAGCGTCACCTGCATCGACCAGGTGGAGGTGGAGGAGATCCGGGCCGCACTGGAACGCTACGACTCGATCAGCACTCTGTTCCGACCCGCGAACGACGCGCCGCAGCTCGCCGAGATGCACAAGGCCACCAACCATGCCTGGCTGACCTTCCAGCACGCCAAGTACGGGGTGCTGGCCCGGGCGCTGCCCCGGCTGCTGCGCGACGCGCAGGCCGCCGACGCCCACTACACCGGTGACGACGACAACGCGCAGCAGGCGGCGAGTCTGCTCGGCCAGCTCTACCAGATCGCCTCGTCCACGCTGCGCAAGCTCGGCGAGTACGACCTCGCCTGGCTGGCCGCCGACCGGTCGATCGCGGTGTCGCACCGGGCCGGTGACCGGCTGCTGACCGGGGTGGCGACCTGCCGGGTCGGCAACGCACTGCTGGCCCTCGGCCGGTCCCGAGCGGCCCTGGAGGTGAACGTGAACATCGCCAACGGGCTCGCCCCGGCGGACAGCCGCAGCAGCACCCCGGAGCAGCTGTCCGTCTACGGCCTGCTGCTGCTGCAGGGCGCGATGGCCGCCGCCCGGCTCGGCGACAGCGCCACCGTCCGGGACCTGGTCAACGGCGCCGACGACGCGGCGCGGGCGCTCGGCGAGAACCGCAACCACTACTGGACCTGCTTCGGCCCGACCAACGTGCAACTGCACCGGGCGGCGGCCGCCGTGGAGCTCGGCGAGGGCCGGGCAGCGGTCGAGACCCACCAGGCGATAATGGAAGATCCGGGCTTCAGCGCCCTGCTGCCGGAACGGCGGGCGCACCACCTGCTCGACATTGCCCGCGGCTACGCTCAGTCCGGCGAGCTGGAAAAGGCCACCGAGATGCTGCTGGAGGGCGACCGGCTCGCCCCGGCGGAGATCCGCTGCCGGCCAGTGGCCCACGCCGTCATGGCCGACGTGCTGCGCCGCACCCGGGGTACGCCCTCGGCGCCGGTCGCCGAACTCGCCGAACACATGGGGGTCGGCGTGTGACCCGACACCCGCGCAACGGACGTGTACCCATCGACGGAGAGGTGACGGTGTGACCCCGGCCGGTGCCCGGACCCTCTACGTGATCGCCTGCGGCAGCCCAGCCTCCCGACATGTCGGGAGGCTGGTCACGCTGGCCCGACGACGCGGCTGGTCGGTGTGCGTGGTGGTCACCCCGGACGGGCGCAAGTTCGTCGACCTGCCGGCGCTGGCCGCACAGACCGGCCACCCGGTGCGGGTCGACTACAAGAACCCCGGCGACCCGGACGTGCTACCCCCCGCCGACGCGATGATCGTCGCCCCCGCCACCGCCAACACGATCAACAAGTGGGCCGCCGGGATCACCGACACCCTCGCCCTCGGACTGGTCGTCGAAGCACAGGGCAAGGGTCTGCCGATCGTCACGCTGCCGTTCACCAACACCGCGCTCGCCGGGCACCCGGCGTTCCAGGAGAGCGTCGCCCGGCTGCGCGGCTGGGGGGTGCAGGTGCTGCTCGGCGACGACGTGCTGCCGTTACAGCCGCCCGGTGAGGGGAACCAGATCATCGACCGGATCCCCTGGCACCTCACCCTCGACGCCCTCGACGAGCAGCTGTCCGCCGGCACCACCCACGGCTGACCGGGACGCCGCAGCGCCCGACGGGCGCGATGCCCCACAGACGAACGGACGCCGCCGTACCTGAACGTCCGGAGCGCGGCGGGTGGATGGGTAAGCTGGGCCGCCGTGGACACAACTGCAGCATCACCGGTACGGGTCGCCGAGGTGGTCGCCGCCGTCGAGCGGCGCTACCCGCCGGCCTGGGCCGAGCAGTGGGACCGCGTCGGACTGGTCCTCGGCGAACCGGGCGCCCCGGTGCGGCACGTGTGGTGCGTCGTCGACTGCGTACCGGAAACCGTCGCCGAGGCGGTCGACGCCGGCGCCGAGATGATCATCGCCCACCACCCGCTGCTGCTGCGCGGTGTCTCCTCGGTCGCCCCCACCACGTACAAGGGGCGGATCGTCCACGACCTGATCCGGGCCGGCGTCGCGCTGTACGCCGCGCACACCAACGCCGACGTGGCCCGACCCGGCGTCTCCGACGCGCTCGCCGACCGGCTCGGCCTGACCGATCTGCGACCGCTGGTGCCGGCGGCACCCGGCAGCCCGGCCGCCGCCGTCGCCGGCCAGGGCGCCGGCCGGATCGGCACGCTGCGTCAGCCGCTCAGCCTCGCCGCGCTCACCCGGCACGCCGCGGAGGTGCTGCCGGCCACCGCCTGGGGGGTACGGGCCGCCGGTGACCCGGGACGCC
The DNA here is from genome assembly GCF_056160425.1 of Micromonospora sp. ABR4_055. Taxonomy (NCBI): domain Bacteria; kingdom Bacillati; phylum Actinomycetota; class Actinomycetes; order Micromonosporales; family Micromonosporaceae; genus Micromonospora; species Micromonospora sp. ABR4_055. The sequence continues at coordinate 36,072 of NZ_JBSWXD010000051.1, read as the reverse complement.
TGGTCACCACTGTGGCGGTCTGCGGCGGCGCCGGTGACTCCTACCTGGCCGCCGCGAGCGCCGCCGGAGTCGACGCCTACCTGACCGCCGACCTGCGCCACCACCCGGTCAGCGAACAGACAGCCGCTGGCGGCCCGGCGCTGCTCGACGCCGCTCACTGGGCCACCGAACGCCCCTGGCTGGACGACCTCGCCGCCTACCTCACCGGCGAACTCGGGGTCGCCGCCACAGTCTCCGACCTCGACACCGACCCGTGGACGCTGCACACGCCGTCCGCTGGCCGCGCTCGGGTGGCGACCAGCGTCACCCCCACCGCCACGGCACCCGCCGGCCCCACCGCCACGGCACCCGCCCGTTCCGCGCCCGCCGCATCCACCCATGAGGAGCCCCATCCGTGAAGGCAGACCCGCAAGCCCAGCGCCGCCTGCTCGACCTGCAGGCGATCGACACCGCGCTCACCCAGCTCGCCCACCGGCGACGGACCCTGCCCGAGCACGCTGAGCTGGACGCCCTGGCGCGGGAACTGTCAGCGCTGGAGGACGAGCGGGTCCGCGCCCAGGTCGCCGTCGATGACCTGGACCGCGACATCGCCCGGCTGGAGCGCGACGTCGACCAGGTCCGCGCCCGCAAGGACAAGGACCAGGCCCGGCTCGCCGCCGGCTCCGGTCCGGCCCGGGAACTGGAGGCGCTGCAGCACGAACTCGCGTCGCTGACCCGCCGGCAGACCGAGCTGGAGGACGCCGAACTGGAGCTGATGGAACAGCGGGAGACCGCTCAGGCCGCGCTCGACCAGGTCACCGGACGCATTGACAGCACCCGGCAACGGCGTGCCGAGGTCGAGCAGACCCGGGAACGCAACCTCGCCGAGATCGCCAGCGAGGAACAGTTCAAGACCTCCGCCCGCGCCCCGCTGGCCGGCGACCTCCCAGCCGACCTGGTCGCCCTCTACGACAAGATCCGGGAAAACTCGGGTGGGCTGGCCGCCGCGCTGATGCGCGCCGGCCGCTGCGGCGGCTGCCGACTCGAACTGTCCGCCACCGAACGGGGCCGGATCAAGGCGGCCGACCCGGCCGAGGTGGTCCGCTGCGAGGACTGCCGCCGCATCATGGTGCGGACCGCCGAGTCGGGCCTGTGAAGGCCGCCTTGAAGGTCGTCGTCGAAGCCGACGGGGGCGCCCGGGGCAACCCGGGACCCGCCGGGTACGGGGCCGTGGTGCTCGACGCCGACACCGGCACGGTGCTCGCCGAACGGGGCGAGGCGCTCGGCGTCGCCACCAACAACGTCGCCGAGTACCAGGGGCTGATCGCCGGGCTGCGGGCCGCCGCCGAGATCGGCGCCACCTCGGTCGACGTACGGATGGACTCGAAGCTGGTCGTCGAGCAGATGTGCGGCCGGTGGCAGATCAAAAATCCGGGGCTGCGCCCGCTCGCCGCGCAGGCCGCCACACTGGTCCGCGAGTTCGACTCGGTCAGGTTCAGCTGGATCCCCCGGGAGCAGAACAAGCGCGCCGACGCCCTGGCCAACCAGGCGATGGACCAGGCCGCTGGCAAACCGGCCAAGGCCACCGCGGCTCCGCCGGCACCGGTCGCTTCGGCTGCGTCTGCAGCCCCGACGGCTTCCGTCGGGTCGGTCGTCGAGGTCCAGCCGTCGATGTTCGCCGTCGCCGGGGCCGGCGACGCCCCGGCCGCGTCGTGGGAGCCGCCGACCACCGCCACCGCCACCCGGCTCATCCTGGTCCGGCACGGCGAGACCGGGCTGAACAAGCAAAGCCGCTACTCCGGGCGCGGCGACGTAGCGCTGTCCGAGCAGGGCGCGGCGCAGGCCACCGCCGCCGCCGCGCGGATCGCGGTGATCCGGGCGAAGGTCGACGTCATCGTCTGCTCGCCGCTGTCGCGCTGCGTCGACACGGCGCGGGCGATCGCCGCCGAGGTCGGCGGCCCGCCGGTACGCACCGAGGCCGACCTGATCGAGTGCGACTTCGGCGAATGGGAGGGCCGCACCTTCGCTGAAGTGCGGGAACGCTGGCCGGCCGAGCTGACCGCCTGGCTCGCCTCCACCGAGTTGTCCCCGCCCGGCGGGGAGTCGTTCGCCCAGGTCGCCGGCCGGGTCCGTCGGGTGGTGCGGGAACTGCTCACCACGTACCGGGGAAAGACCGTGGTGGTGGTCTCGCACGTCTCCCCACTGAAGATCATGCTGCGGGACGCGCTCGGTGCCGGGGACGCGTTGCTGCACCGGCTCTACCTCGACCCGACCGGCATCTCGGTGATCGACACCTGGCCGGACGGCGGCGTGGCGGTGCGTACCGTCAACGACACCGCCCACCTCGCCGGCATCGCCACCCCCTGACTGCGGCCGGGCTCGCCGCCCCCTGACTGAGGCCGGGGCCGCCGCTGCTGGCGTTGGCCTGGCCACACCGTGACCTGGTGCGGCCGGTGCGCCGCTAGCCTCGCAGGATGGATCTTCCCGCGTTCGCGTTGCTGGTCGGGGCCGGGCTGGCGGCCGGCACCGTCAACGCGGCGGCCGGCGGCGGCTCGCTGATCACCTTCCCGGCGCTGATCGCCGTCGGGCTGCCGCCGGTGTCGGCGAACGTCACCAACGCGATCGCGGTCTGCCCCGGCTACGTGGCCAGCACCGTCGGCAGCCGCGACGACCTGCCGCGCCGCCGCGGACTGTGGCGCCTCATCCCGACCGCCGTCGCCGGGGCGGTCCTCGGCTGCGTCCTGCTGCTGATCACCCCGCCCCGGGCCTTCGAGCTGATCGTGCCGTTCCTGGTGATCAGCGCGGCGGCGGTGCTCGGCTTCCAGAACCAGCTGCGGCGCCTCGTCGGCGAACCCCGCGACCTGCCAGCCGGGCGCGAACAGATGTCACTGCAGGCGATGACCTTCTTCTGCGCCGCGTACGGCGGATATTTTGGTGCCGCGCTCGGGGTGATGCTGGTCGCCGGCCTGGCCCTGGTGCTCGACGAGGCGCTCAACGGCGTCGTCGCGCTGAAGAACCTGCTGTCGGCGGCGGTCGGGGTGACCACCGTCGCCGTGTTCGCCATCTTCGGCCCGGTCAACTGGGTCGCGGCGGCGACGGTCGCCCCGGCCACCATCGTCGGCGGCTATGTCGGCGCGCGAGTGGTGCGCAAGCTGCCGCCGACCGTGCTGCGCTTCGGCATCGTCGTCTTCGGCGTCGGGATCGGCGTCCTGCTGCTTGCCCGCGCCCTGCGCTGACCCGCTCTCGGCCCGCTGACCGCCGAGCCTGCTTTCTGCTGCCGGCGCTGACCGCCACTCCGCCGGATCCGCGCTCGAGTTGAAGGCCAGATACCCTCTCTGCCGCCGGTAAGGTCGCTGACCTTCAACTCGTGCGCCCGGGCCACTGACGGCGACGGTTGGCCGGGATGCCGTCCACCACGGTCCGGCGGCGCGGGCCGTGCAGACCGCCGAGGAGATTCTCGCCTTCCTGCCCGGGTTCGCGGCGCATTGACGGTCCGCCGACCCTGGTGAGCTTCAACGACATCGGCCACCTGCCGCCGGGCGAGCGGGGCCAGCCACCGGTGGATCTGCTGACCTGAGCCGCCTGGCTGTTGCCTGGCTGCGGGCGTAGGTCGTGCGGTGGATCTAGAAGGATCTGGCCGGTATATCGACCATGATCCTTCTAGATCACTGTTCTGGGCTGGTCGTGGTGGCCTGCCGGGCCTGCGGGTGGGGAATGATCGTGGGCTGCGTACGATTGATCCTCGGACGGACGAGTCGACCGGGCGGCCGCGTCAGCGGGGGACATGTCCCCTGTTGCCGAGGAACGTCCGGACTCCACAGGGCAGGGTGGTTGCTAACGGCAACCCGGGGCGACCCGCGGGACAGTGCCACAGAAAACAGACCGCCGGGCGGTGAAACGCCCGGTAAGGGTGAAACGGTGGGGTAAGAGCCCACCAGCATCCCGGGTGACCGGGATGGCTCGGTAAACCCCACCCGGAGCAAGGCCAAGAGGGCCGGTGTCGCGAGACGCCGACCTGCGCAGGCGTTCGAGGGCTGCCCGCCCGAGTCTGCGGGTAGGCCGCTGGAGCCTGCCGGCGACGGTAGGCCTAGATGGATGGCCGCCACCGCTGCGCGACCCGGGCAACCGGCGCGTACGGGACAGAATCCGGCGTACAGGTCGACTCGTCCGTCCCACCCAAGTTCGGCATAGATCGCACCACATGTGCTTCGCCGGCTGCGTCAACAGGGCGGGGCATCGGCGTTCGTGCCAGAGCCCTATCGTCGGTGGGGTGTCCGACATCCTGCAGATCGGCTCCCTCGCCGTCCCCGTTGGTGCCCTCGTCGTCTACGCGGTCGGGTTCGTCGTCCTCTACTGGGTCATTCGCCTTGCTGTCCGGCACGCCATCCGAGACGCCGACCGGCGTCGGTCAGGCGACCGGCGGTAGCTCCGAGAGGTGGGTCGGTCGGCCGGGGCCACGGCCGTTTCAAGATCATTGTAACGGTGGGTGACGGTTGCTGTGGCGGCGTGTCGAGTGGGGACGAAGCTCCGTTAGGACGAGGTCTTCTCAAGGATCTTGTCCACCCGGAGCTTCGTCATGCCGCATTCTGTCACCCCCGCTGTCGATCCGGTGTCCACGCCGGTCGTCGGGGACGTCGCGTCGTCGTGTCACGACCTGCTGGAGCTGTTGTTGGCGGTGTCCGACGGCCGGTCGGCGCAGGGTCGTGACCATCCGGTCGCGGTCGTCCTGACGTTGGTGGCGGCCGCGACCATGGCCGGGGCGACCGGCTACACCGCGATCGCGGGCTGGGTCGCCGACGTACCGGCCGAGGTCATGGACAGCCTCTACGAACGGGTCGGGGCCAGACCGGCCCGACGGCCGTCCCGGTCGACGATCTGGCGGGTCTGCACCGACGCCGACGCCGACGTGCTCGACGCCGTCATCGCCGAATGGACAACGACACGACACGCCCACGTCAGAACCGGCACGCCGACCCAGGTACGTCTGGACGGCAAGACCGTCGGCGGCGCCGTCGGCGACGACGGGAACCAGCTGCACCTGCTGTCCGCTCTCGCCGGGGACCCGCGACCGGGAGCGGCGGGCGTCGTGCTCGCCCAGGCGCCGACCGACGGCGCCAAGACCACGGAGCCAGCCACCGCCCGCGCCCTGCTGCAGACCCTCGACCTGCCAGGCCGGACAGTCACCGCGGACGCGTTACACACCGTCAGGGCGACCGCCGAACTCATCCACCACCGTGGCGGCCAGTTCATGTTCCCGGTCAAGGAGAACCGCCGGACCCTGTTCGACGCCCTCAACACGCTGCCCTGGGCCGACACCCCACCCGACCTGGAAAGCGTCGACATCGGACACGGCCGCCGGACCCGCCGCACGATCCGTGTCCTGCCCGCCCCGCCCGATCTGCCGTTCCCGCACGTCAACCAGGTCTGGCTGATCGAACGCTACGTCACGCACACCGCCACCGGGAAACAGTCCGCCGCCGCGCGGCTCGGCGTCGCCAGCCACACTCCCGACCAGGCCGGCCCCGCCGAACTGGCCGCCTACAACCGCGGTCACTGGGCCATCGAGTCGTTGCACTGGATCAGGGACACCTGCTACCGGGAGGACCGGTCGACCACGCGTACCCGGTCCGGGCCCCGCGTCCTGGCCTCGCTACGCAACCTAGCGATCAACGCCCTACGCCTGGCCGGCCGAACCGACATCACGGAAGCCACCAGATGGGCCGCCCGCAACATGACCAGGCCATTCACCATCCTCAACCTCACCAGATGATCTTGGAACAGCCGTGCGGCCGGGGCTGTTACCGAGTGGCTGGAACTGCTTGACGATCGACGTCGCCGCAGTTAATCTCCTTCATAGCTGAGCATCTATGTACTGTGTGTGACCTGTGCTCCGTCGAGGGCATCCGTCGGCCGGTGACCGGGCCGCCGTACCGACGGTTCACGGCTGTGTGCTCAGCGCGAACGGAACGGCATGCGGCCGACCGCTTCCGGCTGGCTTTCGGTGGCACAGGGCCGGGATCGCCAGCGCATCCGAACGGCATGGGCATTGCCGACGGATCTGTGTACCTCGGGAACAGTGTTCATCTGAGTCAGATTCCGCTGACTTCTGGCCGCTCCATCGCAGTAGAAACAGGAGGCACTTCGTGAAGAACGTTGGGACCAGCGTTTTCACAAGACGCCGTCCACCAGGTACGACGACCGTGCTTGGTGTGGCTGTCACCTTCGCCGCTGTCGGGGCACTCGCCGTGTCCGGCATGTCGGCTGCCGCTGTTCAGGCCCCGGCCGACGAACCAGCGGCATCAGTGTTGGCAAGTTGCGATGACCGGCTGTTCGGCTGGGCGTCAGTGTCGGCGAACGGTGTCGCCACGACGACCGGCGGCGGCAACGCCACCCCGCAGACGGTGACATCGCTTAGCGACCTTCGGCAGTACGCCAACGACTCGACTCCACGCGTGCTACGGATATCCGGCACGATCAGCACTGGGTCGTCGGCCGTGGAGGTCGGCAGCAACAAGACCCTGATCGGCGCAGACTCGAACGCGACGATCCGTGGTGGCATCAACATCAACGGCGGTAGCAACATCATCATCCGCAACTTGAACGTGCAGGGCGGCGGCCAGGGCAGCAGCCCGGCCGACACGATCGCCGCGCGTAACGCCCACCACCTATGGTTCGACCACCTGAACCTGTGGGACGCCAGCGACGGGTTGCTGGACCTCACCCGAGGCGTCGACTACATGACGGTGTCCTGGGTCAAGTTCTGGTACACCAACAGTTCCCACTCGCACAGGCTGGCCAGCCTGGTGGGTGGAGGCTCGACCCACGGCGACACCGACAGCGGAAAGCTGAACGCCACCTACCACCACAACTGGTTCGCTGATCTGGTTGACCAGCGTGGACCACGAATGCTGTTCGGCAAAGGCCACGTCTACAACAGCTACTACAATTCCCCCGGGAACGCGTACGCCATCGGCACCGGATCGTACGCCTCCGTACTCGTGGAGAACAACTACTTCAAGGACATACGGGACCCGCACCGGTTCCAGGACTCGAACCCCACGTACATCACCGCGCGGGGAAACGTCTACGACAACACCAGCGGTCGGCGTGACACAGGTGCCCAGGGTAGTGGCGTCACTCCGTTCACGAACCCGCCGTACAGCTATTCGCTCGACGCAGCAAACGACGTCCCCGGCATTGTCACCGCCTGCGCGGGCCCGAGACTGTCCGGGACGCCGCTGCCGCCCACCACAGCGCCGCCCACCACGGTGCCGCCGACGACGGTGCCGCCGACGACGGCGCCGCCCACCACGCCACCAACGACGACCGCGCCACCAACCACAGGTGCCTGCAGCGCCTCTTACCAGACCGTCAGCTCGTGGCCCGGTGGCTTCCAGGGCGAGGTGGTCGTACGAGCAGGAAGCACAGCGATCAACGGCTGGACCGTCCGCTGGACCCTCGGCAGCGGGCAGACCATCAGTCAGCTATGGAACGGTAGCCTCAGCACCAGCGGCTCCAGCGTCACGGTACGCAATGTGGACTACAACGGCACGCTGCCGGCCGGTGGCACCGCGACCTTCGGGTTCCTCGGCTCCGGCTCACCGTCCTCGCCGTCTCTGACCTGTTCCAGCCCGTGAGATGCCGCTGGGCCAGGTGCCTTCGGCCCATGCCTCTGCCCGAGGCCCTGGCCCAGCAGCGCTCCGCCGGTCACGGACCGTTCGTCCGCGTCGCGTCAGGAGCCGTACGGGGCAGCAGGTGATCGAGTGCCGCGTTCGCGGAAGTACGCCGGACCCGCCGTCTCGAGGACGGCAACCGGGTCTGCTGAGGTCGAGCCGATCCGGACGGATGCCAGCTTCGATCAGTGCTGGTCAGTGCGGCATGAGGTGGCGGGTGAAGAACCGTACCGTGCTGTCCAGCTCGTGTTCCGGGAGCCGGTCGGCGTGCCGGCCCGGGTTGGCGTGCAGCGTCTTCTCGGTCGAGCCGAACGCGTCGAACAGGGCCAGGCTCTGCGCCCGGGGCACCCGTTCGTCGTCCCACTGGACCAGGATCTCGACCGGTACGGTGATGCTGGCCGCAGCGTCCAGCGTTGATCGGACTCACCTCCTCGGGCAGCAGTCATGCACGGCGCAGCGAGCGTACCGTAACCTCCCCCCGCTATCGGCGCTCACCTGTCGGTCGAAGCCGTACCCGCAGGTCAGCTCACGGCCTTCTTGACGAGGGCGGCGATGGTCTCTGCGGCCTGCTCGCTGAGCTGGGCGACGGCGAAGGACGTCGGCCACAGGCCGCTGTCGTCGGCGAGGTTGGCCGTAGCGGTGAAGCCGAAGGTGGAGTACGGCTCCTTGTCCGCGTGTCCGCTACGGAAGAAGCACACGACCTTGCCCTTTCTCGCGTACGCCGGCTGGCCGTACCAGAGCTTTGGGGACAGGTCGGGGGCGTTGGTGGTGACGATGGCGTGTATGCGTTCGGCCAGTGCGCGGTCCGACGGTTCCATCTGGGCGATCTTCGACAGCACGTCGAGCTCCTCGGCGGCTGCCTTGCCACCACGACTGCGGGTCGTCTCCCTCTTGAGCTCTGCAGCGCGTTCTTTCATGGCGGCGCGCTCGCCCTCGGAGAAACCGTCCGTGCCTGCCTTACTCATCATGTCGCTCCTGGTCGTTGTCGGGCATAACCGAGGGTCACGCTAGCCGTGCTGCGGCGGCTGGTGCTTCTCGATTCCTGATCGGTCGAGGCGGCCCGGCGCCACGAGCCCTGACCAGCGGAAGTTGCCGTCAACTGGACATCCAGGCGGTTAACCTCCCGTGGTGAGCTCCCCGCCTGACGATTACACAGCGACGTTGCCGCGCAAGCGGATGGGCTCGGCCGTGCTGCTGCGCGACCGGGACGGACGGATCCTGCTCGTCGAGCCGACGTACAAGGATTACTGGGAGCTGCCCGGCGGGGCGGTGGACGCCGACGAGTCGCCGTACGACGCGGCGGTCCGTGAGCTGAACGAAGAACTCGGCCTGACGGTGGCTCCCGTCCGGCTGCTGGTCGTGGACTGGGTGCCGCCTCGCGCCGGCCGCACCGAAGGAGTCATGTTCGTGTACGACGGCGGGGTCCTGGACGCGTCGCAGACCGACACGATCCGCCTACCGCCGCAGGAGTTGCGCAGCTGGGCGTGGTCGACCCTGCCGCAGGCGCAGCAGCGGCTTTCGCCGCTGCTGGCTCGGCGGGCCGCCGCCGCGCTGGAAGCGGCGACGGACAGCGGGACTGTCTACCTTGAAGGCGGCAATCAGGTGGGGAGACCGTAGGACGCACGGAGCAGCGTCGCGCCGCCCGATCGGTAGAGGCTGTCATGGACGCCATCGGCGTAGTGTTCCGCCGCAGCGAGCCTGATGGTGGTGCTGAGTAGGTGGCTGGCCCGCCTCCTGTTGGGTGGGACGTTTCCTCTGTCGCATAGCTGACGATTCACTGTCGGTCGTTATCAAAAGAAGGAACGATGAAAGGTTGAAAATAGCGGAATGGTGTGAGTTGTTTCACTTGGCGGAGGTGTTGTTTGTGCTGATCCCTACTGAATTCAACGGCGTTTCTGTTTTAGTAGAGACTCTGCCGCCTGTTGGCACTGAGCCAACAGGTGCCCGGCGTCCAGCTGAACGAGTACAAGAAATGTTTGCTGATGCGCAATTGGTTATTGAAGGGGTCGCACTATCGGTAATGGAATCAGGGCGAAGAGTGGCGGCGAAGGCGGGAAGTCCCGATCAGCTAGAAATCCAGTTTGGGATCAAATTTTCGGCAAATGGAAGTATTGTAATCGCCGGAGCCTCCAGTGAGGCATCGCTGTCCGTGAAAGTTGTCTACGGCGTGAATCGATTCGCTGAAGAAATCCAGAGCGAAACGGCGGCGAGTTCTGGTGCCAGCCAGGCGGAGGTGTGACTCGAATGGAAGCCCTTGACGGTGTCCATGGTTTCCTTGCGCGTGTGCTAGACGCAACTAAGCGCCCAATAGGTACAGCTTTCCAGATTGATAGCGGACTGATCGTCACTGCGGCACATGTCGTACTCGATGCTATGGATGGTAGGGAAGCGGCGGAGGTCTACCTGCAGCCTTTCTTGCCTGTGGCTGCCGAGCCAGTAAAGGCAAGCGTTAGCGTGATTGATCACGAAAGAGACATTGCATTGCTCAAAACTGAGACCCCACTCGTAAAGAATGCTCCATTTTTAGCGTATTCGGATATCCAGGTGCCAGGTACTGAGTTTGTGCTGGTGGGGTACGGGGCGGTGCCTGGTGGGTATGGCAATATTTTGTACAACACTCTGTCGGCGAAGGGCACATGGGAAGGGCGGGCAGAGGAGGTTGGCGGACGCATTATGATCAGAGGACATGCGTCCGGTACCGCTCGAGGGATGAGTGGTTGCCCGGTACTGCGAATAAGTGATGGTGCGGTAATCGGGATGCTGTCGAGCCGTTATAATTCAGCAGATAGCTGGTCTTCTCATCGGATCAACATTGTCCGTGTGGAGGATCTTGAATCGCTCCTGGAGGATGGTCACGGCGTACCCATTGATAAGGAATCACCTCAAGGTCCATCGTCTAGCTCGCAATGGATCGGCTGGTCCGAACTTCATCGCAATCGCCTGGTCGAGAACAAGTTTTTTGTTCTCGAAGGAAGCTGGAAGCAGGTTTGGCTTCAGGCGATAGACGGGCTCGCGGATTGTGGAGTAATTGTAGTTGTGGCGCGGCCCGGAGTCGGATCAACCACATTTGCTGAGCGGGTCCTTGCGTATGGGACTTCTGGCGATACCCGCCTCGTCCGCCTAGAACCAGGAGACTGGAAAGAGCCGTCGATTAGGGCAATACCGCGTCGACCTCGGCAGGCTGCCGTGCTCGACTTGCAGGATCCGGATTGTGATCGACCGTCGAGTGAGTTTGTCGGGGACCTCGCTAGTTTGGCCAGCCATAATATAGGGATGCGTTCTCGGTTGTTGATAACCGTTCGGAATGAACTCTGGCCTGGCTCCGGCGGGATACCCCTGCCGGGGGTGAAGGTGCTTTACTTGGATTCGCCCCCTCCCGCGCGAGAAACCGTAGGGCGGTATCTAGGCTTGCGGGCACCAGAGCTGTCGGAATCAATTTCTGATCCAAGAATAATGCGCTACTTCGAGGGTCGAAATGCCGTTCAGATTGTGGCCATTGTCGAGCGAATTCTTGCTGCGAAAGACCGTGCAAGCAGTTCTGGCGAGACGGCTATTTTTGGGCCAGAAGATCTGCTTTCTCTGCTTGATGACCACGTGGACGATCTTGACTTGCTCTTTGCGGGACCAGATAGGCGGGGTAAGCAGCAATCGATAGATCCGCTACCGATCGAGGATCGATTTCTGATGATTGCCTTGGCCGTCCGCAGAGAAGTTGGCCTGAGTCAGCTTGAGCGGGATGCGGAAGCTCTGGCAAAGGTGATTTTTGGAAAAAAGGACGGAGGTTATCAAGTAAAGCCAGGCGAGGCGTTAGCGTCGGCGGGAATACGTGGGAGACTTGCTTCAATGCAGGCGAAGTTGAGCGCGGGAGAGATCGCAGCGTTTGAGCGGCCGAACCTTGCCGATTCGGTTTTTATGTACGTTTGGGGTAATTACGCACAGGTCCGTGAGCCGTTGACAAGATGGTTGTTAGATCTGCCAAAGGATGGCAGTTCTCAATTTGTTGAGGTCAGCCGGTTGCTATCCCATGTTCTGATTGAGCGGCAGGACGTTGAATTTATCAAAACCAAACTGCTCCCCATCGTCAAGGAAAAAAACCAATATGAGGTGTTGGCTGAGATCCTGATGGAAGTAGTTGATCAGCCTCACATGCAGCGACGATGTGACAGACTTCTATATGAATGGGCCGTTCGTGACGATCTTCAACCGGTGGTGACTTCTGTTGCGACCAAGATGTTAGGAAGTCGACGCGAAATGGCACTTCGGCGACTTCGGCGGGTTGCTGACTCGGACAAACTTACTCGAGAAGTGCGGGATACCATCTTGCGATCGTTCCAAGGCTTGCTAAATGAACCGAGTACCCGCGCCTGGTTTCTTGAGAAGGCAACTTCCTGGTTCCGAGAGGCTCCCGAAAGTGCTGCAGCAGCGATTGCTTTCTCGGCACTTCTTGATCTTGAACTGGAACGTGTTCCCTGGTTGCTGCTACCTGAGGCTACCGGGCCCGACGTGGACCGAATGCTATCCGGAGTGATTACCGACCCTGCGGCCGCAGACTCTCTTGCTCGCCTGGCAACTCGAGCATGTGAGGTTGATGAAGATTATCAGCGACTGTTGGACCGAGTCTGCCGCGCTGCGGCCGAGAACGGCGCAATTAGTGGAGTCGTTTCCTTCGCGGTCCGGTTGGCCGAAGTTGGTTCCGTGGCTGGCCGTGATCCGGTCGCTGATCTCGATCGTCGGCTGAAGTTGCAGGTCGCCGATGTTCCTCTCGAGTCCTTAGAGAGAATTCAGTGAGACTCTGGAAATCGAAGCCGGTAGTCAATTTGAGTTTCCCAGATAAGCTGCGGGTGCCCACGGTGAATCCCCTTCTCCTGTTTGAGGTTGAAGTAAGGGCGATGTATATCGTTGGTTCAGCCGATCATTTCAATCGCGACAGTTTTGTCCGTAATCGGATAACAGAGGATCTGCGGGAGATCTGTGCTCGATGGGGAGCTGATCAGGCAACGATGGCAGAGGATGCCGCGAACTCTCACTTTGGCAAGCCGGCAGACTGTCAACATGGCTACTTTCGCGGATTGGTTGCCCGAACTATTGTGTCGACTAGTGGAGATGCGGCTATTGAGGTTGGGAGGCTCCGCTCGGACCAGATTCGGATAGAGCGCCTGCGAAATCTAAAGGCGGCGTTGTATTCAGACCCGGCACTTCTTGTTGTCGATTACTTGGACCGAAACGCGGGTTTCGAGATCGATGGTAGTAAAATTGATAGTATTCGCCGACTTGCTGACGAGCTGCGGCATAGTGAGCAATGGTGGGCGCCTCTGATGCGGGCGTGGAGTGAGCTGGCGGGCCAGACAACCTCGTCTGAAGGAACCGAGGTTTCCATGAGAATACTCCTGCATGCGATTAGGCAATTGGACAAAAGTCTTGCCGAGCGGCATAACCTTCCGAAAGGCTGACAGCTCACTTCGTGTCGTCGCTTATCTGGTGACTCTCTGGATGCGAGATTTACCTATACTCATCTGGGGTGTGCTGCGTAGTTGACCATCCTCTGCAGGGATGTCGAGAATGACTTCAACGCGAGAAGGGGAGCCGCCTAGCGCGCAAAGTGGCACGCTGATGGCGTAGTCGCCGTCCTTGTCGCTGAGGGCCGTCGGATCGGACTCGCCCCTTCGGGTCGGGACGGTCGGTTGCGGTTACGTGAAGATCTGGGACGACTAGATGGCGGTGGTGAAGGTGGTCCGAGTGGAGGGAGCGAAGGTCAACGCCGGGCCGGTCGGGTCCTTTGCTGTCGGGGGTGGCGACGACTCCCGGCAGGTTGCGGGCGGCCTCGACACGCTGGCTGTCCGAGTCGCTGCGGCTGCTCTTGATCCACACGGCGCGGGCGAGATCCGTCGTGCCCCTCCTTCTGGTCTGCGGCAGGTACTGACGACGACGGCAAAGGCCGCTATGGCGTACAGGCAGTGGGTCATGACTGGCGTATTCGTGACCGCGCCGGATACTCGGCGCGGTCACGCATACGTCATCCGGGCTGGTCTCACTCGCCCCTGAGTGACGCGGTGAAGGATGTCCACGCCGTGGGGGAGAACGCGAGCACGGGGCCGGAACGGTCCTTGCTGTCTCGAACCGCGACGACGGCCGCGAGGTTGGCGGCGACCTCAACGCAGTTGCCGTTGCCGCCGGAGCGGCTACTCGTACGCCACTCGGCGTTCTCCAGTTGCCAGTTCTTCATCGTCATCTTCCCTTCTCGTCCATGCGGTCGATGGACTTCTTGATCATCCTGACCGACCCTGCCGGGTCGACCGCCGCTGCGCGGAGGTACTCGAACAGCGAGCTGTAGCTGGCAATCTCAGACGGACTCTCCAGGAACATCGCGTTGACCCGGTTCTCGATGTAGACGAGCTCCGGGTCGTACGGGTCGGGGAAGTCCATCAGGGCGAACGCGCCGTGCATGCCAGCGTGTGCGCCAACTTCGTACGGCAGCACCTGGAGGGTGATGTGGGGTTGCTTGGACATGTCGGCGAGCTGGCGTAGCTGGCCGCACATCACGTCGACGCCGCCGACCTGGCGGTGGATCACGCCTTCGTCGATGATCGCCCAGAGCTTCAGCGGCGTGTCCTTCGTGATCGACTCCTGGCGTTTCATCCGGGCCTCGACGCGGTGCGCCACGTCGGATTCGCTGCACTCGGGCAGCACGCCTGCGGTGACGGCTCGGGCGTACTCCTCGGTCTGGAGCAGGCCCGGCACGAACAGCGGCTCGTAGTTGCGGACGCTGCGAGCTTCGGCTTCGAAGCTGATGTAGGCGTTGTACTCGTCTGACAGGACCTCTTCGTACGCCTGGAGCCAGCCCAGCTGGTTCGAGTCCTTGAGCAGGTCCAGCAGCTCTGTGCGCTGTTGCTCGTCGCTGATGCCGTAGAGGTCGAGCAGGGCGAGGACGGTCCGCTTCTGTGGTCGGACCTTGCCGGTCTCGATCCGCCACAGCGTCGCGCTGTTCATGTGGGTCTTCTCGGCGGCGTCTTCGCGGGTGAGCCCAGCATCGCTGCGCATTCCGCGCAGCTGGTATGCCAGGCGGCGCAGGCGAACAGTCGGCAGGTGCTTGCGCGCGGCCACGTCCATGCTCCCCTCACTCCCTCTCAGTGTGCGGGTCCCGCGTCGGCAGGACAACATCAGGGCATCCTCAAGACTCTCGAAAGCAAGTCTTGCATATGCGACCCACGCTGAGGCAGTATGACACCCGGTGGTCGCATCATGGAGTGTCGATCTACTGACCTATAGCCGGTGCTCTGGAGATCTGAGCGGGGCTGTAGGGACGCACATCCCCACCCACTTGGGCGCCGGCCGGCGTCCCGACCTGAAGAGGGGGAAGGTCCTCGTGGAAATCGGTGCGTTGGTCGGCGCGGTCCTGCTGGGATTCCTGGCCGGACTGTTCGCCTTCAAAGTGAAAGTCAGATGGTGTCCGTGGTGCGGCCGGCTGACCTGGCCCGGCCCTCCGCCGGACGGAGGAATGCTGTGACCAGGTCGTCCGGCCGGCACCGGCCGCCGATGGTCAGCGTCAACGGCGAGACGTACGAGGGGGACGTCGCGCCGGTGCCGCTGACCGCCGAGCAGGTGACCCGGGTGCGGTTCCGCACCCGCTGGCGGGGCCTCGACCCACGGCACGTCGCCGCGTATGTCGCCCAGGTCGCCGCCGAGCTGCGCCGTCGCGATCAGAGCATCGCCCAACTCGTTGACGAGTTGTCCCTGCTCAAGCAGGCGTTGCGGGACTGGCAGAGCGATCAGGCCCGGCTGCCGTACGTCGGTGAACTCGACATCGACCCCGGCACCTGAGCCGGGTGACGTGCTGGCGATCGGGGCTGCCGCCAGCGTCCAGTTCGCCGGCGACCGGGGCTTCCGGTTCCGGGTCACCGCTGTGGACAAACGCTGGACCTATGTCGGCTGGGTGTGGCTCACCGGCTACGTTCTCGACCGCGACGGCACAGCCGTCGACCGACGGGAGATCTTCGTGCAGCGGGACGGGCTGCGCCTACTTTACCGGCGGAAGCGGTGAGCGCCGGTCCGGGGCGGCGACGGCCAGTTGCCGTTGTTGCCCCGGACCGTTCAGCGGGGATCAGGGACTGGTGCAGGTCAGTGACGGCGTCGACGGCGATCCGGAGCCGAGGAAGCCGAAGGTCGCGGTGCCGGCGGCCGGCAGCGATCCGTTGTACGACACGTTGCGTACCGAGACGCTGGAGCCGCTGGTGCTCAGCGTGCCGTTCCATATCTGGGTGATGCTCTGGCCGCTGCCGAGGCTCCACCCGACGGTCCAGCCGTTGATCGCCGAGTTGCCGGCCCGGACGGTCACCTCACCCTGGAAACCACCGGGCCACGACCCGATGGTCTGGTACGTCGCCGTGCAGGCGCCAGCCGGCGGGGCCGTCGTGGGCGGTGCGGTCGTCGGGGGAGCGGTGGTCGGTGGCGCCGTCGTCGGTGGCGCGGTGGTGGGCGGTGCCGTCGTCGGCGGGGCGGTCGTCGGGGACGGCGACGGCAGGCCCGGCGGGACGAGCGGGCAGGTGTTGCGGTACTGCAGCACCCCGGAGGAGTCCATCAGCGGGCAGAGGAACTGGGTGTACCGCAGGTCGTTGTCGAGGAAGATCTTGACCCAGGGGATCATCGTGCGCATCAGCAGCGTGTTCGGTCGGGTCGGGAAGCTGTGGTCCAGCCCGGCGGCCTCGAGGTACGCACCTTCGGTCGTCGACGGCAGCCCGTTGTAGAGGTTGCTGACCGACGACGGGGTGGTGACCGTGTCATTTTGTCCCGAGTAGAGCAACGCCGGAACCTGCATGTTGGTCAGGTTCTGCGACGGCGAGAACGGCGTGAAGCCGACTGCGGCCTTCAGCGCTGGCCGCCGCAGCGCCGCGCTGAACGCGCCGCCGCCGCCCATCGAGTGACCCGCGACGGCGAGCCGGTTCGGGTCGACCCGGCTGCGCACCGAGCTCTGCCCGGTGAGGTAGTCCAGCGCGGCCAGCAGCTGGGTGCCCCGGGCGGTGTCGAAGTCGTTGCGGTCGTTGGTCTCGATGCCGATGACGACGAAGCCCTGCGAGGCGAGCCGGGGCCCCATCCAGGCGAGTTCGACGGAGAACAGCGCGGTGTACCCGGGGGAGATGGCGATCGCACCGAAGGTGCCCTGGCTGGTGTCGGTCGGGTAGTAGATCATGCCGCCGTTGAAGCCGTACCCCGGCGGGACGCTGACCTGCGCGGTGGCGAACGGTCCGTTCGGAGCGGCGACGCTCGCCGGGGTCGGGTCCGGACCCCGCTCGTACGGGTTGTCGGCGGCCACCGCCGCCGGGCTGGTCGCGACGATGCCGGCGGCCAGCCCGAGGACGGCCGCCGCTGCCGCGGCGAGCAGCGCGAACGGACGCCGCCGGGCCAGCCGCCGGCCGGTCGGTACCCGGCCGTCGGCAGGCGGCGGATGGGCGATGCCTTATCTGGACATCGGGTGTCTCCTTGACCGTGTGGGGTGCCATCGAAACGATAAACATCGATGTGAACGGTCACGTTACACAGCACGCGGGCTGGTCATCAATCGCCGATCGACTCTGGTCCAAAACAGACACTTGTCAGTACGAGGTCCTGCCGTCGAAAATCTGGCACAGAAATTTCTGCATCAGGACAGCCAGTTGCTCGCGGCCAGGGTGCCGAGCAGCCGCAGCGCTGAGGCGCTGCGATCATCCGCTGCGCGGTACACGATCAGCTGCTGACCAGGGGCTCCACGCACATCGAACGCGTGGTACGTCAACGTCAACTCACCGACCACACTGTGCCGGAACGTCTTCGCCTCATGGGTCTTGCCCCGTACGTCGTTGCGCTGCCACAGCCGGCGGAACTCCGCGCTGGCAGCGCCCACCTCCTCGACCAGGTCGTGGGCCCGCCGGCGGTGCGGGTCGTGACCGAGGGCGAGGCGCAGGTTCGCCACGCACGCCTCGGCGGAGCGGCGCCAGTCGACGAAGAAGGTCCGGCCGGCCCGGTCCAGGAACGTCATCCGCACCAAGTTGTCCGGCTCGGTGAAGTCGGCGTAGAACGCGTCGGCGAGCGCGTTGCCGGCCAACAGGTCGAGCCGACGGTCGACCACGATCGCCGGGGTGTCCGGCCAGGCGTCGAGCAGCTCCCGTAGACCTTGGTCTACCTGCGGGCGGGCCGGTGCCGGGTGTGACGTCGGCCAGCCGGAACAGGTGGTCGCGGGCGTCGGCGTCGAGATCGAGCGCCCTGGCCACGGCATCCAGCACCGACGCCGACGGGTGGCGTTCCCGGCCCTGCTCCAGTCGGGTGTAGTAGTCGACGCTCACCCCGGCCAGCACCGCGACCTCTTCGCGGCGCAGGCCGGCGACCCGCCTGGTGCCGCTGAAGGTCAACCCGACATCGCCCGGCGTGAGCCGGGCCCGTCGGGCCACCAGAAAGGCGCCGAGCGCGGTGGTGGGCATGCCACCCACGCTAACCAGCGCAAGCTCCGGCCATCCAGGGTGCACCACACCCTGGTTACGCCCGGCCTGGTTGGCCGTCGCACCGGCCCGCACGGTGGACAGGTCCCACCCTGCGACAAGGAGCGAACCATGACGTTGTTCAGCGGTGGCGCGGTCGTCACGATGGACCCGACGATCGGTGACCTTGCCTCCGGTGACGTGCTCATCAGCGGCGACCGGATCGTCGCCGTCGGCACGGACCTGCGGTCGCACCCGGAAGCGGCCGGCGCGACCGTCGTCGACACTACCGGCGGCATCGTCTGCCCCGGCTTCGTCGACACCCACCGGCACGCCTGGCAGGCGCAGCTGCGCCGCAGCATCCCCGACGTGGGCGACCTCGGCGAGTACGTGATGTCGACGCTGGCCGGCGTCGCACCCGCGTACACCCCGAACGACATGTACGTCGGCACCCGGCTCGCGGCGCTCACCGCCCTCGACGCCGGCATCACCACGATGCTCGACTTCTCGCACAACTCCCGCACTGCGGCTCACTCGGACGCGGCGGTGCAGGCGCTGGTCGACACCGGCATCCGGGGCGTGCACGCCTCGATGGGTCCACACTTCGGCGACTGGGACAAGCAGTGGCCCGCCGACCTGGTCCGGCTGCGGGAGAAGTTCCACGGCGCCAACGACGCTCTGGTGACCGTACGGCTGGCGGCGCTGGCCACCGACGAGATCGCCGGATCGGCGTTGGCGTACGGGCCGGAGCTGGCGGCACTTGCTCGCGATCTCGGCATCGGTGTCAGCATCGACGCCGTGTTCGGCGAATCCTCGTCGGCGGCGATCGAGAGCTGGGCGACCGCTGGTCTGCTTGGCCCGGACGTGACGCTGATCCACGCCACCGGGCTCACCGGGCGGGCCTGGCGGGCGATCGGCGACACCGGGACCACCGTGTCGCTGGCCCCGACGTCGGAGGCGCAGATCGGGCTGGAGACGGCGGTGCCGGCGATCGACGAGGCACTGGCCGTCGGCGTGCGACCCGGGCTCAGCATCGACGTCGAAGTGGCGCTGGCCAGCGACATGTTCACCCAGATGCGGGCGCTGCACGCGATCCAACGGATGCGCGCGGTGCACGCCGCGTACGGCACGGATCACCCCGTGGGGCAGCGGATCACCACCCGCGACGTGCTGGACTTCGCCACCGCGCAGGGCGCGCGGACCAACGGGCTCGGCGACGTCACCGGCTCGATCAGCCCCGGCAAGCAGGCGGACCTGCTGGTGGTCCGGGCCGACGACGTCAACACGATGCCGCTCAACGACGCGGTCGGCACGCTGGTGCTCGGCGCCGACGCCCGCAACATCGACACGGTCGTGGTCGGTGGCCGGGTCCGTAAGGCGGGCGGCCGGCTGGTCGACGTCGACATCGACGAACTACGCCGTACGGTGACCGCCTCCCGCGACACGATCCGCCGGAGGGTTGCCGGGTAGCGGCGACCTGAACTCGGTCTACCAGGCGACGACGCCCTGGGTGGACGGCTGGATCGAGCCGATCTGCACGTCGGCGATCGGCAACTCGCCGACTGCCTCTTCGCCGTCCAGACCGACGGTCCGGGCGACCACCGTCGTGCTGTCACCGGGCGCGCCGACCCGGACCGTGGTCGCCACCGCGCAGTCGGTCGACGCCGGGTCGCAGGTAACCCACTTGACGCCGGCGAACGCGGACTCGCCCGGATCGAGGTCGGTCGCCACGGGCGGCCCGGGCTGCTCCACCTGCTGCTGTGCGACGTCGACCGGGCTGCGGTCGGCGCGCTCGAAGGCCAGCGTCACCCAGCCGTCGAGCTGACACGGTGCCGCTGAGTCGTTGGTCAGCGCCAGCATCGCCACCCCGGCCTTCTGGAAGATCACGTCGACGGCCAGGTCGGTACTGGCGCAGGCGGCCGTACCGCCGTCACCCGGCGCGTCGGATCCGGTGCCGGACGGGTCGGCATCGGCGGTCGGCGCTGCGCTGGCGGTCGGCGACGTGTCGGTGGTCGGCTCCGCATCTGGCGCGGCGTCGCCGCAGGCGGCGAGGGTCAGCGCGGCGGGGATCAGACAGGCCACGGCGGCGGTACGGGCAACACGCATGGAGGGCTCATTCCTCTCGACAACGGGTGGCTGTCGGCGACAGCCATGTTGATCGGCATCGGACCGTACCGCCGGATGTGCCCCGCGACCATGTGCCAGAAACCGGTCACATGCCAGGAAAGCACCACGATGCCAGGTGTGCCAGGTCCTTCGCTCCGCCGGTGGACACCCGCTCCGGCGCGGGCCGATCGTCGACCGGCGCAGCGATGTCGCGGGCGATCCGGCGTACCCCGGTGGTGGCGTCCAACCGCGACGTCCACATCTGCCAGCGGTCCGACCCACGGCCGCGTAGCCGCCGGTCGACCGTGGCGTCCACATCGGCGGCGGTCGGCTGGGCGGCGAACACCCCGTCGAGATACTCGACCAGGCCGTACCGTCGGCCGCCGCGATCGTCCACCCGATGGCAGTACGCCAGCACCCATGCGTCCTCGCAGCAGCGTACGGCGTACAGGTCGCCGGCGCGGACCTCGCCGCGCAGCGCCACCGGCAGCGGCGCCGACCGGGCACCACGCCGCGCTGACACCGGCTTCGCTGACACTGAGGTCGGTGCCGGCGGTCGGTCGGCTGGCCGGGGCAGGTGCCCGAACAGCCGCCGCGCCAGCGACTCGGTCACCCCGTCG
The DNA here is from genome assembly GCF_056160425.1 of Micromonospora sp. ABR4_055. Taxonomy (NCBI): domain Bacteria; kingdom Bacillati; phylum Actinomycetota; class Actinomycetes; order Micromonosporales; family Micromonosporaceae; genus Micromonospora; species Micromonospora sp. ABR4_055. The sequence continues at coordinate 15,249 of NZ_JBSWXD010000051.1, read as the reverse complement.
GCGGCCCGCCAGAACGACAGCGGCGCGTCCACCTCGACCCGGGCGCTCGGCCGCCGGTCCCGATCGCGGGCCGTGGTGAACGCGGTCAGCATCCCCGGATGGTCCGCCGTCTGCAGGACGCCGACGAAGGCGAGATCCTCCAACAGCGACCGGTACGTCCACTTGTCGGCACCGGGCAGCAGCCCGGCTGCCCGCAGCGCCTGCACCGCCCCGCCGGCCCGGGTCGTGGCCGGCAGCGAGCGGATCACGTCGAGGATCTCGTGCAGCACCCACACGTCGTACGGCTGCGGTGCCGGCAGCGGCGGGGTCGCCGACTCCAACGTCAGCAGGTAGCCGCACACGTCGCCGGGCAGCAGTGACCCGGACCGGGCCCGCTGCCACCAGGCGAGCGTGGTGTCGAGGGTCGTCTCGGCGGTCAGGGAGCAGACGTCGCAGCATCGGTCGCCGATCGGACCCGGATGCGCCGGCATGGTGGTGCCGAGCGCCCACGCCGGCAGCACCGCCCGCCAGCTGCGCGACGCGCTGCCCAGCCCGGCGACGAAGGCGTCGGCGGCGACCCGTTCCGGTACGGCGGCAGCGAGCCGGCGCAGTCCGGTGACCGCGTCGTCGTGCTCGAACCGGCGGAAGGTGTTCGGCGCCAGGCCGTGCGCGGCAAGTGCGGCCAGGTCGGCGGCGGGGATCGTCGACGGTACGCGGTGCACGTGTTGCCCGGCGTCGTCGACGTGGCTGTTCGCTGCGGCGTACACCCTGCTCAGCAACCCGATGATCTCGCCGACGTCCACGCGCCCCGAGGCTACCGCCGCCCCGCCACCGATCGACACCCGAGGGTGGTGCAAAAGTGCACCGCCCCCGGGTGTGTTGTAGGCACGGCATACCCGGGATGCGGAGTGCGACGTTGACCGTACACACCTTTACTCTCGTGCTCGATCGAAGTCCGACAGACGACGAGGTCGATGCCCTGTTCGCCGCCGCCGGATGTGACGACGCGGCCTTCGGCGTCGAGGGCGGACTCCCCGTCGCGGAGTTCGACCGGCAGGCGGACACCATCGCGGACGCGATCGCGACAGCCGTCCGAGCCGTCGAGTCGGTCGGCCTTACCGCGCTGCGGCTGATCGACCAGGACCTGGTGACGCTGGCGGACATCGCGCAGCGAGTTGGCCAGAGCTGGGAGTCGATCCGTCGGTACGTCACCGGTGAGCGTGGCCCCGGCGGTTTCCCGCCGCCGGTCAATCCGGCCCGCGACGGCGCGCTGTTCTACCGGTGGAGCGAGGTCGCCCCCTGGGTCAGCCGGCACCTCGGAATCAGTGTGCCGCAGGTCGACCCGTCACTGGTCGTGGCCAACCTGGTGTTGCAGGCTCGGCAGCACCGTGGCCAGGTGCCGCACATGGCGGCGTTGTCGGACCTTTTGGCGGCCTGAACCAGGGTCACTGCCCGACCTGGGTCACGGCGTAGCGGGTCGGGCGGTGTCCGGGGCGCAGGGCGCGCAGCGCGTTGAGGATCACCGCGACGTCGATACCCTCCTGGGTGAACGCGCCGGCCACCGGCGGCAGCAGGCCGAACGCGGCGACCGCCATCGCCACCACCGCCAGCCCCATGCCGACCGAGGCGCTCTGCACCGCGATCCGCCGGGACCGGTGAGCGATGTCGACCGCGTCGGCGAGCCGGTCCAGCCGGTCGCCGGTGAGTACCGCGTCCGCGACCCCGGCCGCAGCGCTGGTTCCGGTGCCGCCGACCGCCACGCCCACGTGGGCGGCGGCCAACGCCGGGGCGTCGTTCACCCCGTCGCCGACCATCACCGTCACCGCGCGGGCGGACTCGTCGCGTACCCGGGCGGTCTTCTCCTGCGGCGGGCAGTGCGCAACGATGTCGTCCACCTTGACCTGCGCGGCGACCCGCTCGGCCACCTCCCTCCGGTCGCCGGTCAGCATGACCAGCCGGGTGAACCCGGCCTGCCGCAGCCGCCGCACCGTGCCGGCGGCATCGGGCCGCACCGGGTCGCGCAGCAGGATCGCCCCGGCGGGTACGCCGTCCACGCCGACCCACACCGCCGACAGCCCGTCCGCTTCGGCCCGGTCCCGGATCTGGACCGCCCAGTCCGGCAGCGGCCCGTCCGGCTGGCCGACCCGCACCGTACGGCCGTCGACCCGGCCGTGGACGCCCCGGCCGGGATCCTCGGTGACCTCGGCCGGGGCGGTCAACCGCAGGCCCCGGTCGCCGGCGGCCCGGACCACCGCGCCGGCCAGTACGTGCGGGGAGAGCTGTTCCACCGAGGCGGCCAGCCGCAGCAGCTCGGTCGGGTCGGCCCCGTCGCCGGTGACCACGTCGGCGGTCTCCGGCCTGCCGGTGGTCAACGTCCCGGTCTTGTCGACCAGCAGGGTACGGGCGTGGCCGAGCTGCTCCAGCGCACCGCCGTCGCGGACCAGCACGCCGCGGCGTGCGGCGCGGGACAGCCCGGCGACGATCGCGACCGGGGTGGCCAGCAGCAACGGGCAGGGGGTGGCGACGACCAGTACCGCGACCGCGCGGACGAACTCACCGGAGACGATCCAGCCGGCCCCGGCCAGCACCAGGGTGAACGGGACGAACGCGGCGGCGTACCGGTCGGCCAGGCGTACCGTCGGTGCCTTGCCGGCACCGGCCTCGGTGGCCAGCCGGACGATCCCGGCGTACGTGCTGCCCTGCGCGGTCTCGACGGCGCGCAGCGCGAACGCGGTCCCGGCGTTGACCACCCCGCTGGCGACGCGTTCCCCGGCGGCCCGCTCCACCGGCCGCGACTCGCCGGTCACCACCGACTCGTCGAGGGTGGCCGGCTCCTCGGCGACGCCGTCGACCGGGACCACGTCCCCGGGGCCGACGACCAGCCGGTCCCCGGTGGCGATCTCACCCACGTCGACGGTGGCGACGGTACCGTCGGCGGCCCGCCGCCGGGCGGTACGCGGCGCGTGCGCGACGAGCGCCTGCAGGTCCCGGCCGGCCCGTCGCTGCGCGTACGTCTCCAGGGTGTGCCCGCTGGCCAGCATCAGCGCCACCACCGCGCCGGCCAGGTATTCGCCGGCCAGCAGCGCGCCGACCAGGGCGAGTACGGCGATGACGTCGACGCCGATCCGCCGCCGGCGCAGCGACTGACCCATCCAGCGCAGCGCCGGCAGCAGCGCGGCGACCGTGGCGGCCGCCCACACCCCGTCGGCGGCAGGGCCGGCGCCGGCGAGCCGGAGCGTGCCGCCGGCCAGCACGACGGCGGTCAGCGCCGTCAGCGGCGCCCAGGTCCGCCAGCGGACCGACCGGTGTCCGATGGTCGGCTCGTCGTCCATCGACCCAGTCTGCCGGCCGGCGGGCCTGGCGGTGGGCGGTACGCCGGGAACGAACACGCGGGTGACCGGGGCCCCGTCCGGTCACCCGCCGCCTGACCGTAGTAAGCCGTCGCTACCCGCGAACCCGCGTGGACCAGTACATCGGCCGGCATCCTCTCTGTCCGGTGTGCATCCGTACACGTTCAGGGTGCGTTGTCGACCGGGGGCAGGAGGGTGATCACGATCATCTCCGTACATCGGCGTACACCGACTAGCATCCGCTGCGGAGCGGGTCGTCGCACGGCGGGTCGCCACAGTGCTGGCTGACCAGTGAGGGTCGTGAGAGTCGCGATGGTGCATAGAGTGGACACGCGGCCGCCCGACCGGCTGGTACGCGATGCCGCCGGGGTACGGACAGTGGACGACCTCGCCGCGTTGCTGAGGGCGTTGCGGCGGCGGCACGCCCGCCGCGAGGGCCAGCGGGTGCTGTCCTACCGGGTGCTGGCCACCCGCGCCGGCTGGTCGCACACGGCGGTGGCGGAGTATCTCACCGGGAAGACGCTGCCGCCGACGGACCGGTTCGACGTGCTGGTCGGGTTGCTCGGTGCCAGTCCGATCGAGCGGGGGGTGCTGGCCAGCGCCCGGGACCGGGTCGACGAGCGCCGTCGGGCGCCCGTGACGACGGACCCGGCGGTCGTGCCGGCGGTCGACCCGGTGGTCCGGGTGGTGCCCCGGCAGCTACCGCCCGCGCTGGGTCACTTCAGCGGCCGCCGTACCGAGATGGCTCAGCTTGACCGGCTTGCGCCGGACACCGGGCCGGCGCGGCGGACCGCCCCGGCCGGTACGGTCCGGATCGTGGCGGTCAGCGGCACCGCCGGGGTCGGCAAGACGACCCTCGTCGTGCAGTGGGCGCACCAGGTCGCCGACCGGTTCCCCGACGGGCAGCTCTACCTGAACCTGCGTGGGTTCGACCCGGACGGGGCGGTGACCGAGCCGGCGACCGCCCTGCGGCTGCTGCTCGACGCGCTCGGCGTACCGCCGGCCCAGGCGCCGACCGATCTGGACGCTCAGGCCGCGTTGTACCGCACCACCTTGGCCGATCGTCGGCTGCTGATCGTGCTGGACAACGCCCGTGACAGTGCTCACGTACGGCTGCTGCTGCCCAGCTCGCCGCAGTGCCTGGTCGTGGTGACCAGCCGGAACCAGCTCACCGGCCTGGTCGCCGCGCACGGTGCCCAGCCGTTGTCCCTCGACCTGCTGCATCCGGTGGACGGGGCGGAGCTGTTGCGGCGGCGGATAGGACAGCAGCGGTGCGCCGCCGAACCGGCGGCGGTGGACGAGATCGTCGCCCGGTGCGCCGGCCTGCCGTTGGCGTTGGCGGTTGTTGCGGCGCGTGCCGTCATCGCGTCGCAGATCCCGTTGGTGGCACTCGCCACCGAGTTGCGGGCCGCCCAGCATCGCCTTGACGCGTTGGCGCCGGACGACCCGCAGCTCGGGGTACGTGCCGTCTTCTCCTGGTCCTACCAGGCGCTGAGCCCTTCGGCCGCGCAGTTGTTCCGGCTGCTCGGCGTCCATCCCGGTCCGACCGTGTCGGCCCCGGTGGCCGCGAGTCTCGCCGGTCTGCCGGTGGCGCGGGTGCGACTGCTGCTTGCCGAGCTGGTCCGGGCGAACCTGCTCAACGCGTACCCCGGTGGACGTCACGGTCTGCACGATCTGCTGCGGGTCTACGCCGCAGAGCGGGCCCGGCAGCTGGAAACCGGGTCGGCGCTCGACGCCGCCCTGCGGCGGCTGGTCGACCACTATGTCCACAGTGCCTATCATGCCGACCGAACCCTGCAGCCGAACCCCGCTCCGCCGGTGCCCGGTCCGGCCCGCCCCGGCGTCGTCGCCGAGTACCCGGCGGACAGCGAAGCGGCCCTGACCTGGTTCACCATCGAGCAGACCAACCTGGATGCGGTCTTCGACGCGGCTGTCGTCGCCGGGCTGGGGGCCGAGGCGCTGCACCTGACTCAGGTGGCGTACACCTATCTGGACCGGGGTGGGCACTGGTCGGCGCTGACCGTCATGCAGCGGTCCGCGTTGCAGTTGGCCCGGCGGGTCGGCGACATCGCCGCGGAGGCGGTGGCGAATCGCAACCTGGCCCGCGCGTACCTGCGGACCAACCGGCACGCCGAGGCGCATCATCACCTTGAAGCTGCCTTGGAGCTGGAGCAGAGCCGGGGGGATCTCGCCCGGCAGGGGCTCACCCACCTGCACCTGTCGTTGCTGCGGGAGCGCCAGGACCGGCACCGCGACGCGTTGGCGCACGGGCGGACGGCGTACGAGCTGTACGCGGCGGCCGGTGACCGGCGGGGGGAGGGCAAGGCGCTCAATGTGGTCGGCTGGCAGCACGCCCGGCTCGGCGAGTACGCCGAGACGCTCGACTGGTGCGGGCGGGCGTTGCAGCTGCTGCGGGAGCTTGGTGACTGGCCCGGGCAGGCGAGTACCTGGCACAGCCTGGGGTACGCGTACCAGCATCTCGGTGACCCGGACGAGGCCGCCGTCTGCTACCAGGAGGCGCTGGAGCTGTTCCGTCGGCTCGGTGACCGGCATCTGGAGGCGCTGGTGCTCAGCGACCTGGGCGACGTCGGCTACGACACCGGAGATCTGGCGGCGGCCGAGGCGTGCTGGGGCGCGGCAGTGGGCATCCTGGACAGTTTGCGGCATCCCGACGCCGAGCCGGTCCGTGCCCAGCTGAACGGGTTGACGGGCCGGGGTTGACGCGGGGCCGGGGCGATGCAAACATCGGACCCCGATGTTTGCGCAAACATCACGTGGCTGTGGTCGATGTTTGCGCAAACAAGGCCTTCGGCTACCAAGGGTTGGGCGTGATGACCATTCCTCAGGCGCGACCCCGCAGGCTGCCGCGCCGGCGCTCGCTGGCCGGCTGGCAGTTCGTCGCGCCGTTCATGCTGGTCTTCGCGCTCGTCTTCATCGCGCCGATCGGCTACGCGATCCACCTCAGCCTCTACCGGCGGCAACTGATCGGCGGCAACTCCTTCGTCGGGCTGGACAACTACCAGCGGGCGCTGACGGACCCGCAGTTCTGGTCGGCGCTCGGCCGGGTGGCCGTCTTTCTCGCCGTCCAGGTGCCGATCATGCTGTTCCTCGCGCTGCTGGTGGCGCTGGCCATCGACAGCGGCCGGTTGTACGGCAGGAGCTTCTTCCGGGTCGCGGTCTTCCTGCCGTACGCCGTACCGGCCGTCGTCGCCACGTTGATGTGGGGCTTCATGTACGGCACCCGGTTCGGGCTGGTCGGCAACATCAACGACGCGCTCGGCGTGACGCTGCCCGACCCGCTGCACCCCGACCTGGTGCTGCTGTCCATCGGCAACATCGTCACCTGGGAGTTCGTCGGTTACAACATGGTCATCTTCTATTCGGCGCTGCGTGTGGTTCCGACGTCGCTGTACGAGGCGGCCGAGGTCGACGGCGCCGGTCAGCTGCGGGTCATCCGCGCCATCAAACTGCCGGCCATCCGGGGCGCACTGGTCGTCGCCACCATCTTCTCCATCATCGGCAGCTTCCAGCTGTTCAACGAACCGAGCATCCTGCAGCACCTGGCACCCAACGCGATCACCACCTACTTCACCCCCAACCTGTACGCGTACTCGCTGTCGTTCTCCGGGCAGCAGTACAACTACTCGGCAACTGTCGCCATCGTGATGGGTCTGGTGACCATGGCGATCGCGTACCTTGTCCAGCTGCGCGGCATCCGGGAGGGGCAGTGACGCCCGGCCCCGCCCGGGTGCGGCGGCCCGCCCCCACCCGGGTGCGCAGACCCGGACGTAGCCTGACCCTGACCGCGCTGACCGGGATGGTCCTCGTCTACAGCCTCGTCCCGCTCATCTGGCTGCTGGTCAACGCCACCAAGTCGCAACAGGGCCTGTTCTCGTCGTTCGGTCTGTGGCTAGCCGACGACTTCGCACTGTGGGACAACGTCGTCGAGACGTTGCGCTACGACGACGGGATCTTCCTCCGCTGGCTGGGCAACACCCTGCTGTACGTGGTCGCCGGGGCCGGCGGCGCCACCCTGCTCGCCACCCTCGGCGGGTACGGCCTGGCCAAGTTCGACTTCGTCGGCCGACGGGCGGTCTTCGCGATCGTCATCGGCGCGGTCGCCGTGCCCGGCACCGCACTGGCCGTGCCGACCTTCCTGATGTTCAGCCGCCTCGGCCTGACCAACACCCCGTGGGCGGTGATCATCCCGTCGCTGATCACGCCGTTCGGGCTCTACCTGATGTGGGTCTTCGCCGCCGAGGCGATCCCCGACGAGCTGCTGGAGGCGGCGCGCTGTGACGGGGCGAGTGAGATGCGCACCCTGTTCCAGATCTGCCTGCCGCTGCTGGCTCCCGGCATCGTCACGGTGCTGCTGTTCAGCATGGTCGCCACCTGGAACAACTACTTCCTGCCGCTGATCATGCTGAAGGACCCGGACTGGTACCCGCTGACCCTCGGCCTGGACGCCTGGAACGCCCAGGCCGCCACCGCCGGCGGTCAGCCGGTGTTCCACCTGGTCATCACCGGGTCGCTGCTGACCATCCTGCCGCTGTTGGCAGCCTTCCTGCTCCTGCAGCGCTACTGGCAGTCGGGTCTGGCCGCCGGCGGCGTCAAGGAGTGACCACCCATCACCGAAGGGACACCCCATGAACGGCACCACTGTGCGGGCGGTCGCGATCGCTGCGGCGGCCACCCTGGCGCTGGCCGGTTGCGGCTCCGGCGACGACCCGACCGGCTCCGCCGGTGACGAGCAGGTTTCCGCCGCCGACGTGCAGGCCGCCCTGGAGGCCGGCGGCGAGTTGACCGTCTGGGCCTGGGAGCCGACCCTCGCCGAGGTCGTCACCGACTTCCAGACCGCCTACCCGAACGTGACCGTGGAGCTGGTCAACGCCGGCACCGGCGACGACCAGTACACCGCCCTGCAGAACGCGATCGCCGCCGGTGACGGGCTGCCCGACGTCGCCCAGATCGAGTACTACGCGCTGCCGCAGTTCGCCCTCGCCGGGTCGGTCACCGACCTCACCGGCTACGGGGCCGGCGACCTGGCCGACACCTTCACCCCCGGACCCTGGTCGTCGGTGAACACCGGCGGCGGCGTCCACGGTCTGCCGATGGACTCCGGCCCGATGGCGCTGTTCTACAACCAGGAGGTGTTCGACGAGCACGGCATCGACGTGCCGGCCACCTGGGCGGAGTACGTCGACGCCGCCCGCGAACTGCACCGGGCCGACCCGCAGGTGTACATCACCAACGACGTCGGCGACGCCGGATTCACCACCAGCCTGATCTGGCAGTCCGGCGGCCAGCCGTTCCAGGTCGAGGGCACCGAGGTGCGCATCGACTTCACCGACGACGGCTCGGCCCGGTTCGCCGACACCTGGCAGCAGCTGATCAGCGAGGACCTGCTCGCCCCGGTCAGCTCGTGGAGCGACCAGTGGTACCAGGGGCTGGCCGACGGGACCATCGCCAGCCTCGCCACCGGCGCCTGGATGCCGGCCAACCTGATCTCCGGCGTCGCCGACGGTGCCGGCAAGTGGCGGGTCGCCTCGCTGCCGCAGTGGGACGCCGGCGGCACCGCCAGCGCCGAGAACGGCGGCAGTTCGCTGGCGATTCCCTCGGCTGCGGCGAACAAGGCCCTGGCGTACGGCTTCATCGAGTACGCCAACGCCGGCGACGGGGTGCAGATCCGGGTCGACGGCGGTGCCTTCCCGGCCACCACCGCGCAGCTGCAGTCGCCGGAGTTCCTCGGTACCGAGTTCGCGTACTTCGGCGGGCAGCAGGCCAACGAGATCTTCGCCGAGTCGGCCGGCAACGTCGTCGACGGCTGGTCCTACCTACCGTTCCAGGTGTACGCCAACAGCGTGTTCAACGACACCGTCGGGCAGGCATACGTGTCGGACAGCCCGCTGACCGGGGCGCTCGACGCCTGGCGGGACACCTGCGTCAGCTACGGCACCGACCAGGGCTTCGCCGTCAGCTGACCCGGCGCGGACCCGGCACCGCCGCGATGGCCGGTGCCGGGCCCGCGCACCCACCCCCCCAGAAGCGAGGAGACGTACGTGGCATTCGGTGGCGACTACCGCTGGCTGCGCTGGCCGGGCAACGGCGGCCCCCGGATCGGCTACGGTGCCGACTACAACCCCGAACAGTGGCCCCGGTCGGTCTGGGACGACGACGTGGCGGCCATGCGCGCCGCCGGGGTGAACATCGTCTCGCTGGCCATCTTCTCCTGGGCACGGCTGCAGCCCGGCCCGGACGAGTTCGACTTCGCCTGGCTCGACGACGTGATGGACCTGCTGCACGCCAACGGCATCGCCGTCGACCTGGCCACCGCGACCGCTTCGCCGCCGCCGTGGCTGACCGCCGCCCACCCGCAGATCCTGCCGGTCGACCGGCACGGCGCCACCGTGTGGCCCGGTGCCCGGCAGCACTGGCGGCCCACCTCGCCGATCTTCCGGGCGTACGCGCTGCGCCTGGTCCGGGCGATCGCCGAGCGCTACCGTGACCACCCGGCGCTGGCGGCCTGGCACGTCTCCAACGAACTCGGCTGCCACAACGTGTACGACTTCTCCGATGACGCCGCAGCCGCGTTCCGGACCTGGCTGCGGGACCGCTACGGCGACATCGACACGCTCAACCACGCCTGGGGTACGGCGTTCTGGTCGCAGCGGTACACCGACTTCACCCAGATCCTGCCGCCCCGGCAGGCCGCCTCCTACCCGAACCCGACCCAGCAGCTGGACTTCAAGCGGTTCTCCTCCGACGCGTTGCGGGAGCACCTGCGTGCCGAACGCGATGTGCTGCGGGCGGTCACCCCGGACATGCCGGTCACCACCAACTTCATGGTGATGGGGGAGTCGTCCGGGATGAACTATGCCGACTGGGCGGGTGAGGTCGACTTCGTCGCCAACGACCACTACGTGCACCCGGGACCGCAGGCCCTCGACGAACTGTCCTTCTCCGCCAACCTGACCGGCAACCTGGCCGGCGGACGGCCGTGGTTCCTGATGGAGCACTCCACCAGCGCCGTCAACTGGCAGCCGGTCAACCTGCCCAAACGCGCCGGAGAACTGGCCCGGGACTCGTTGACCCATGTGGCGCACGGCGCCGATGCGGTCTGCTTCTTCCAGTGGCGCCAGTCGGCGGCCGGGGCGGAGAAGTACCACTCGGCGATGCTGCCGCACGCCGGGGCCGACAGCGACCTGTTCCGCTCGGTCGCCGAGCTCGGCCGTACGCTGTCCGACCTGGCCGGTGTCGCCGGCAGCCCGCGCACGCCGGCACCGGCGGCGATCCTGTTCGACTGGGAATCGTGGTGGGCCTGCGAGCAGGACTCCCATCCGACGTCGCGGCTGCGGTACCGGCAGGAGGCGCTCGACTGGTATTCGGCGTTTCTCGCCCTCGGTATCCGGACCGACGTGCTGCCGGTCGCCGCCGATCTCTCCGGGTACCGCCTGGTGGTCGCCCCGATCCTGCATCTGGTGCCGGCGGCGCTCGCCGACCGGCTGCGCGGTTACGTCGCCGCCGGTGGTCACCTGGTGACCACCTACTTCTCCGGCATCGTCGACGAGCACGACCACATCTGGCTGGGCGGGTACCCGGGGGCGCTGCGGGATCTGCTCGGCCTGCGCATCGAGGAGTTCGGCCCGCTGCCCGACGGCGCACAGGTGGTGCTGGACACCGGCGCGACCGGGCAGCTGTGGACCGACCGCGTCACGGTGACCGATCCGCAGGTCGAGGTGTTGGCGGCGTACCGCACCGGCGAGTACGCCGGTCGGCCGGCGGTCACCCGCCGTACGGTCGGTGCCGGTTCCGCCGGCTACGTCTCCACCCGGCTCGGGGTGTCCGATCTGGCCGCTGTACTGGCGCGGTTCGCGACGGCCGCCGGGGTGCGCAGCGACCTGCCGGAGCGGCTGCGTGGCCGGGTCGAGTTGGCCGTCCGGGGCGAGCACTGGTTCCTGATCAACCGGACCGACGAGCCGGTGTCGTTGGCCGACGTGGCGGGCGTACCGCTGGTCGGTCCGGCCGAAACGCTGCCGCCCCGGGGGGTCTCGGTACGGGCGGTGCCGACGGCGCACTGACCGGTCGTGGGATCCGGTCAGCGTGCCGTCGGCGCCGCTGGGTCAGCGTGCCGTCGGCGGGGCGGCGGTGCTGGCCCGGACCACCAGGCGGGTCGGCACCAGGGTGGTGCCGGTCTGCGCGGTGCCGGTGCGGACCTGGTGCAGCACCGCCTCGACGCAGCGCCGGCCGACCTCGGCGAAGTCCTGGTGGACGGTGGTCAGCGGCGGGATGAACGAGCCGGCTTCGGCGATGTCGTCGAAGCCCACCACGCTGACGTCACGCGGCACCACCCAGCCGCGTTCGTGCAAGGCCCGCAGCACCCCGAGCGCCATCTGGTCGTTGGCGACGAAGATCGCGGTGCAGTCCGGTTCGTCTGCCAGTTCGAGTCCGGCCCGGTAACCGGCCCCGGCCGACCAGTCGCCGCGGCGCAGCGCCGGCACCTGGCGGCCGGCCTGCGACAAGGTGGTACGCCAGGCGGCCGCCCGCCGCTCTGCGGCGTACGACTCCGGCGGCCCGGCGACGTGCCACACCGTACGGTGGCCGAGGTCGAGCAGATGCCGGACGGCCTGCCGGGCACCGTCGGCCTGGTTGGTGTCGACCACCCGGTAGCGGTCGCCGGCATCCGAGTCGACCACGACGAGGTGCACGTCGGGAGGTAGCAGCACGGTGCTGGTGTCGAGCAGGTGCACCTCCATGATCACGATGACCGCGTCGACCGCGAGTTCGCCGAGCCGGGTGAAGGCACCGAGCACCCGGTCCTGGGTGGGAGCGGCGACCGGGATCAGCGTGATCACGTAACCCTCGGCTGCGGCGTGGGTGGCGATCGCCTCCACGGTGTGGCTGTTGCCGGTGGTGGACAGGGTGAAGGTGATCACGCCGATGGTGCGGAACTCGCCGTACTTGAGCGCCCGGGCGGCGCTGTTGGGTCGGTAGCCGAGTTGCTGCATCGCGGCGACGACCTGCTGGCGGGTGCTGGGGACGACTCCCGGGTGCCCGGTGGACACCCGGGAGACGGTCTGGGTGGAGACCCCGGCCAGCCGGGCCACGTCGGCCATCGACACCCGGCGTGGGCGACGCCCCGGCGGGTCGGGTGCGGTCGAGCTCATCGGGCGTCGACACCTTCCTCTCCCGGTGTTGGCGATGCCCGGTGCCGGGGGTACGCCGGAAGCCGTGCTGACACTAGCAGTGCTCGCGATGTTTGCGTGAACATGGCGGGGTCCGGAGTCGCCGGCGAGCCCGCCCGCCGGGGATGATGGTCGGATGCTGCCCACCCCTCGCGCCCTGCTGCTCGATTTCGGCGGAGTCATCGTCGATGCCCCCTCGATGTCACCGCAGCCGACCCACCTGGTCGACCGGCTTTGCGCGCTCGTCGGCGACGCGTTGTCCGCCGAGCGGATCACCCGGTCGCTGATCGACGGGCAACGCGAGTACGCCGCCTGGCGGGACCGGATCGGCGAGCAGGACCGCCCCCGGGAGTACGGCCACGAACAGGTCTGGCGGGAGTTCATCACACCCGGCTGGCCGGCCCCGGCCCGCGACGCGGTGCTGCGCGAGGCGACCGCGTTGAGCTACGCGTGGACCCGGCGTGCGGACTGGGCGGTACGCCCCGGTATCCGTACCGCGTTGGACGTCGCCGCCGACGCCGGTCTGCCGCTGGCGATCGTCAGCAACACGTTGTGCGGTGCCGCGCACCGCGACTTCCTGGACGCTGTCGGTCTTGGCGACCGGTTCGCCGTACAGATCTACAGCGACGAGGCAGGGGTGCGTAAACCCAACCCTGAGGTCGCCTGGCTCGCGGCGCGGGCACTCGGCGTACCGGTGGCGGACTGCTGGTTCGTCGGGGACAGCCCGGCCCGGGACATCCCGTGCGCGCGGCGGGCCGGTGCCGGTGCCGCAGTGCTGATGGTCTCGGCCCGCACCGGTCGGGAACGCGGCCAGCCCGACGGGGTGCCGGACGTGACCGTCGACGACGGACACGGGCTGCGGCGGCTGATCGAGACCGCGTTCCCGGCCGGTGTGGACTGACGGCGCCGGCACGGGTTGCCCGGAGGTCGGTGAACGCGGTCTGCACCAGGCGTCCGGATCGCATGGACTCCCTCCTTGATGGGAGGGTATCGGCGCGCCGTTCCGCCCGACGACCATCGAACGACGACCGGTTCCCAGCGTGCACCACCGCTGCCGGTGCAGGCGTACCCCCTCAGCGGAATTGCCTGTGCCGTAGGCCTTTTCCGGGTCGGAGCGCCAATTGGGCAGTGTTGGCGTCGGATAGGAATGGCTTGCGTCTATGATGGAAAGGCATGGACATTTTGCGCGAAACGGTGGCGCTTTGCCGTTTTTCCGTGCACAGTGTTTCCGTGAGCGACAGCGGACCTGATGGCGAGTACTTCTGGTGCCTGCGTCATCAGCGCGTGGAGTCCGGGGCGGACCTGTGTGCCGCCAAGTACCGGCTCGGTCCCTACGCCTCGAAGGCCGAAGCTGAGCAGGCGCTGCAGCGGGTGTCGGAACGTAACGAGGAGTGGGAGACCGAGGACGCCCGCTGGACCGGGGAGCAGGACTAGGCCGGTCCGGCCTACCTGGGTCGGATTCCGGAGACTCCACAGTCTCCATAGGGGACAAATCCATTGAAAGTCCGCAAGGAGGAGAAAGCCATGGTTGCTGGCACCAAAGCCGCGACCCGTCCCGCCACCCGGCGGGCGTCGAGCACCGGCACCACGAAGACCGCGGCGAAGAAGACGAGCCCGGCAGCGAAGAAGACGTCCGCACGGAAGGCGTCCGCGACGGCGGCAAGGAAACCCGCTACGAAGAAGACCAGCCCGACGGCGCGCAAGACGAGCCCGACGGCGAAGAAGGCTGCGGCCGAGAAGACCAGCCCGGCGGCGCGCAGGACGACGGCCACAACGCGCAAGACCACTCCAGCCAAGAAGACGACAGCCACCGCGCGCAAGACCAGCCCGGCGAGGAAGACCGCGACCGCAGGCAAGAGTACGGCCGCGAAAACCACGGCGACGACGACCGCGACCAGGTCCACGCCGGCCAAGGGCACCACCGGCCGGGCCGGGAAGAAGGTGGCAGCCGCGACGAAACGCACCGCTGGCCGGGTGCAGCGAGCCACTTCACCGAAGAACGCCACCCCCGCTCAGCGGGGTACCGCCAAGAAGGCGGCGGCCACCCGGAAGACCGCGAAGAAGACCACCAAGAAGGCGGGGACCCAGACCGCCCGCAAGGCTGGCCGCTGACCAGGGCGCACGGCCGCCGCATCGGCACACCCTGACCTACCGGCCGCCGACGCGCCACCGGCGCGTCCGTGGCGGCCGGCTGATTAGGAATGATCCGTGCCGTTGCCCCGCCTGACCGCGTCCCGGATCGACTTCCGCGGGTTGGGGGGGGGGGGGGGGGGGGGGGGAAGAACGGCCTCCCCCCACAACCAAAACAAAAAACAAAAAAAACACCAACCCCAACCCCCCCCCCCCCCCACCCCCCCCCCCCCCACCCCCCCCGAGGCGGACGAGGCTGCGTCGCGCGTACCGCCGCCGGAGGCCGACCTCCGACGCCGTCCGGCCGGCCGTCGTGTGGACGCTCGACCTGGCCGCCGACGGCGCACTGGTCGACACCCGGCTGGAACGCGCCCGGGTCCGCAGCCGGGCGCAGCTCGACTACCCGACCGTGCACGCCGCACTGACCGCCGGTCGGCTCGCTGAGCTCGCCGAGCCGATCGCCCGGCTGCCGCGCATCGGCGGGCTGCTGAGCGCGCGGGCGGCGGGGGGGGGGGGGGGGGGGGGGGTGTGGTTTCCGTGTCCCCCAACTTCCCGGCGGCTATGCACGCGAAAAACCCCCCCGAGGTAACACCGACGATGGAACCCCT